>DASWCA010000333.1:0-2411 GCA_036390355.1 Acidobacteriaceae bacterium | reverse complement strand
GCGCGATTGTGGGCTGTCCCCTTACTCCAACCCGAAGCTTTACGCGCCGCCTCAACTGCATTACGAATGTCTTTTCGGTTGCCCAGCGGCACTTCGCCGAGCAGCCTTCCATTCCCGTCGCGCACTTCCATGCTGTAGCCGGAATCCGGGCGCGCCTGCTTGCCTCCGATGTAGAGCTTCACCGTTCGGTCAATCGCCGGTAGCGCCACATCAGAATCGTCGCTTGGTTTCTCACCGGCAGCCGCTTTGGGCGCAGGCAGCACAGGAGCATTCTTGAACCACGTAGGCTCGAGATATTCCAGCAGGCCTTCCCTGCCTCCTTCGCGTCCGTAGCCGCTTTCGCGGTATCCACCGAATCCGCACGAGGCGTCGAACAAATTCGTGCAATTGACCCAGACCACTCCGGCTTTGAGTTGTGCTGCGACATGAAGCGCAACGTTGATGCTCTCGCTCCACACGCATGCAGCCAGACCATAAACCGTGTTATTGGCCAGCTCGACTGCCTCGCTGGGCGTTCGGAAGGTCATCGCCGCGAGCACCGGGCCAAAGATTTCCTGCTGCGCCACGATCGAGGTTGGATGCACATTGCTCAGAAGTGTTGGCGGAAAGTAAAGTCCGCGCGAAGGCAATTCGATCTGCGGCTGCCAGCAGGTTGCGCCCTCGGCGACCCCTTGATCCACCAATCGCTTGATCCGATCTAGCTGGATGCGGTCAACTATGGCGCCCAAGTCAATGGCTTTATCGAGCGGCGGCCCGGCGCGCAGCGTCCCCATGCGGTCGCGCACCTTCATGATGAGCGGCTCGGCAATACTCTCCTGCATCAGCAAGCGCGAGCCGGCACAACAGACTTGACCCTGATTGAACCAGATTCCATCCACCAGGCCTTCCACGGCGCTGTCGAGGTCTGCGTCTTCGAAGATGATGAACGGCGACTTGCCGCCCAGCTCAAGAGAAATTTTCTTATGACTGTTCGCAGTAGCGGTACGGATCGCGCGCCCAACTTCCGTAGAACCGGTGAATGCGATCTTGTCCACGTCCGCATGCTTCACCAGCGCTTCGCCGGTCGAACTGTCACCAGTAACAATGTTGACCACACCGGGTGGCAGTCCGATTTCCTGACAGATTTCAGCAAACGCAAGCGCGGTAAGCGGAGTGAACTCTGCAGGCTTGAGTACGACAGTGTTGCCCGTGGCCAGCGCGGGCGCAATCTTCCATGCCACCATAAGCAACGGGAAATTCCAGGGAATGATTTGCCCGACAACACCGCAAGCCGTGTATCCGGGAAATTCCTGTTCAAGCAGTTGCGCCCAGCCAGCGTGATGATAAAAATGACGAGCAACTAAAGGGATGTCGATGTCCCGGCTCTCGCGAATGGGCTTGCCATTATCCATCGTCTCCAGCACAGCAAGCCGGCGGGAATGTTTCTGCACGGTTCGCGCCAGCGCATATAGGTAACGCGCTCGCGCATGCGGGGTAAGCGCCTGCCATGTAGGCAATGCTGTGCGTGCGGCACGCACCGCGGCGTCGATATCTTTCGCCGATCCTTGCGCCACACTGGCGAGCCTCTCGCCCGTGGAAGGATCAGCGGTCTCGAAGTAGCTGTCTTCGGCGGGAGGCTGAAGGGTCCCGTTGATGAAATGTCCGAAGCGCCGCTCATGGCGATCGAGCCAGGTTAGCGCCTCTTTCGGATCCTCTGGCGCGGGGCCGTATTCCATAGTGACGAATTTTTCAGCGATGCTCATGTGGCCGTGCTCATTCTTGTGCGCGGACCTCTTTCGTCCCTACGGGACTCGCTCATTCGCAAATGCTACCCAGGGCTGCCGCCCTGGGCTGCATTATTGCGCCGCTTTGCGGCTGACAGCGCTCGACAAGGCAGTCACGCAATCGGATGCCGATAATCCGCCGAGTACCGCCCGGTCGCGTGGTGCTCGAGCTGACGTTCAATGTCATTCAAAAGGCTGCTGGCTCCGAGACGAAACAGTTCTGCTTTCATCCACGGCGTGCCCAGTTCTTCTTTCATCAGAGATAGCCATTCGATGGATTGCTTCGCCGTGCGGATCCCCCCAGCCGGCTTGAATCCCACGGCCATGCCGGTTTCTTGCGCATACTCGCGAATCGCACGCGCCATCACAAAGCCGACCGGCAACGTTGCATTAGTCGGCTCCTTGCCAGTGGAAGTCTTGATGAAATCTGTGCCCGCCATCATGGCCACAAAGCTAGCCCGAGCGACATTGCGCAAGGTAAGCAGGTCTCCCGTACCAAGAATCACCTTCATGTGCGCAGGCCCGCACGCCTGTTTGAAAGCTGCAATTTCATCGTAGAGGGCTTGCCATCGGCCGCCAAATACATGGGCGCGAGTGATCACCACGTCGATCTCGTGAGCACCTGCTTCCACCGAGCGGTGGATCTCA
>DASWCA010000332.1:0-4843 GCA_036390355.1 Acidobacteriaceae bacterium | reverse complement strand
CTAGCCCGGATTTTTCATAAAAAAGGGCAAACTTCCTCCAAGTCTTTGATAGAATAGAACAGATGAACGATCTATTCCGTACAAAGCGGAGGAAGGCTGCCCATGGTCTATTCTACTCCAGAACAACTCTCTTTTCATCCCGTTGCTGGGCATACCGTCCGTGCCGATTGCGAGGGAGGAACCTTGTCCTCGGACTTTGGGGGACTCTTACTCCGCGGCATCGACCGCCAGAGTGGCCTGACCGCACGCCTTGCGGCCGCCATCCACGATACCCGCCATCCGTCCTACATTGATCACCCCTTGCGTGACCTCTTGGCCCAACGTCTCTATCACATTGCCTCCGGCTATGCGGACGGCAATGAGGCCAACAGCCTCCGCCGTGATCCCCTGTTGAAGCTGGGCGTGGAACGCCCCCCTCTGGCTCCCGAGCAGGACCTCGCGAGTGCCCCGACCTTCTCGCGGCTTGCACACCGTGTGGACCGGAAAGACCTCTCTCGGCTGACGGAGGCGTTGGGAGCCCACTTCGTCGCGAGCTACCCGGAGCCGCCTGCCGCCATTGTGCTCGACCTCGATCACACGGACGATCCGACCTACGGGCAGCCGGCACTGGCGTTCTACAACCATTATTATAAGAATTATTGCTACTTGCCTCTTTTGATCTTCGAGGGGCTTTCAGGGGCCTTGGTGACGGCCTGCCGCCGCCCTGGCACACGGCCCATCGGCGCGGAGAATGCCATGATCTTAGGCCGACTCCTCGCCTTCCTGCGTCGCCACTGGCGACGGCCCCCTATCCTGGTGCGCGGCGACAGCCATGTCGCGACCCCGGAGGTGCTCGAGGTCCTGGCCCATCGGCACCGCATCGATTTCGTCTTCGGCCTGGCAGGCAATGCCGTCTTACGTCGCCACGCCGCACCCGTCATGCAGGAGGCACGCCGTCTGCACCAGCAGCGCACGGCCCTCGCGCCGGCCCATCGCGTGTGCCCTCCCGCCAGCAGCCGTCTGTATGACGAGTTCCCCTATGCCGCGGCGTCCTGGGCCGAGCCATGGCGGGTCATGCTCAAAGCCGAGGGAATGGTCGCTGGCGACAACCCGCGCTTTGTCGTCACCTCCTTGGGGGCCCCCACGCCGCAGTGGGTGTATGAGGAGATCTACTGCGCGCGTGGGAATTGTGAAAACGATATCAAGGCCGTCAAGTGTGACCGCCACAGCGACCGCACGTCCGCCACGACCTTCCTGGCGAACGCCATGCGGCTCCTCCTGGCGTGTGCCGCGTCTGTCCTGCATCATGCCCGGCGCACCCAAACGCTCCAACAGACCGCGCTGGCCCACGCCCAACCCTCGACCGTGATCCTGCCCCTCTTCAAAGTCGCGACGCAGGTCAAACCGTACAAAGACCGTATCCTCCTCCACCTCCCGAGTTCCTGCCCCGTCAAAGCGCTGCTGCCCCGTGTGACGGCCTTGCTGGCTCTCGTCCCCCTCCCCGGGCTCAACACGTCGTGAGGTGGCCTGCCCCACCCGCGTCGCCAGGCCACTGCCCATCCCACCGTCCCCAGGACGCGCCGTAGAGATGCCGAGGCACCTCTGGAGGGCTCTCGTGCGCCCATGGCTCGGTGGCATCGCTCCCGTCCTCGCAGCGACCATGCGCCTGGAAGGGTCTGACTGTTCCCATATCCCCTTCTCTCCCCTTGACCCAAGACGGTAGCCACTCCAAAATAGGCAGAGCAACCATTTATGAAATATTCAGGCTAGCGGAATCATTAGAGGGGATACAGTAGGTCTAATGCAAACTAAATGATGCGTCAAACAGCGCAAGTCTGAGATTTCGAACGCCAGATGAAGGTCCATCGTCCACGCTATCGCCTTGCCATCCACCGGCCGGCTTTCGTATGATTCAATCATCCTCCCAAAAGGAGAAGCCGATGGCCAAAACGATTGAAATGAGCGGACTCAGAATCGATGAAAAGCTCCATGATCTGATGCGAGACGAAATTGCGCCCGGCACGGGCATCGATGCGGATGAATTTTGGCGGTCCTTCGCGGCGATTGTTCGCGATCTCGGGCCAAAGAACCGGGCGTTGCTCGAAAAGCGCGATGAGCTGCAAAGTCAGATCGACCGGTATCATCTGGCGCGCAAGGGTCAGCCGTTCAAGCGAGAAGAGTATAGCGCGTTTCTCAAAGAGATCGGCTATCTGGTCGAGGAAGGCGGAGACTTTCAGGTGACGACGGCCGACGTCGATCCCGAAATCACGACCATCGCCGGCCCGCAGTTGGTGGTGCCGCTCGATAACGCCCGCTACGCCTTGAACGCGGCCAACGCTCGCTGGGGTAGTCTCTACGATGCGCTCTACGGGACCGACGTGATTTCGCAGTCGGACGGCGCGGAAAAAGGGGAAACTTACAATCCCGTCCGCGGCGCGAAGGTGATCGCCTACGCGGAAGAGTTCTTGGACAAGGTCATCGGTCTGGAGCGGGGAAGCTTCTCGGACGTCACGCAATTTTTTCTCCAAGCTGCCGGCGGCCAAAAGCAACTCGCCGCGACTCTAACGGATGGCAGTACGGCGGGATTGGCGGATGCGGAGAAGTTCGCCGGTTATCAGGAAAAAAACGGCGCGTTGACGAGTATCCTACTAAGCAATAACGGACTGCACATTGAGATGCAGATCGATCGCAGCCATCCCATAGGTAACGCGCACCCGGCGGGGGTGAAAGACGTGATCATGGAAGCGGCGACCACGACCATCGAGGACTGTGAAGACGCCGTCGCCGCGGTCGACGCTGCCGACAAGGTCATAGTCTATGGCAATTGGTGCGGCATCATGAAAGGGACGCTCGAAGCGACTTTCGACAAAGGCGGGCGAGCGCTGCATCGAAGGCTCAGCTCGGACAAAACCTTTGTAACGCCGACCGGAGGGAAGCTGCCTCTTCCGGGGCGAAGTCTCCTGCTGGTCCGCAACGTCGGTATTCATATGTATACCGATGCCGTCACCGCCGCGGACGGCCGGGAGATACCGGAAGGCTTTCTCGACGCCATGGTCACGGCACTGGCTGCGATCCACGACCTCAAAGGAAGCGGAGATGGGCGCAACAGCACAACCGGGAGCATCTACATCGTCAAGCCCAAACTCCACGGGCCCGAAGAAGTCGCGGCCACGGTCGAGCTGTTTGAGCGCGTGGAAGACGCCCTTCGGCTGAAGCGCAACACACTCAAGATCGGCATCATGGACGAAGAGCGCCGCACCACGGTCAATCTCAAAGAATGCATCCGCGAGGCAAAGGAGCGGGTGGTATTTATCAACACCGGCTTCCTGGATCGGACCGGCGACGAGATTCACACGAGCATGGAGCTGGGTCCGATGCTCCCGAAAGAGGAGATCAAAGCCCAGCCGTGGATCAAAGCATACGAAGACTGGAACGTGGACATCGGCATCGAAACGGGGCTTCCGGGGAAGGCGCAGATCGGCAAAGGGATGTGGACGATGCCGGACGAGATGCGCGAGATGGTCAAGACGAAAATCGCCCACCCCGAAGCGGGCGCGAATACCGCCTGGGTGCCGTCGCCGACCGCGGCCACGCTTCACGCCATGCACTATCACTACGTCAATGTCGCCGCGCGACAGCAAGAGCTGGCGACGCGGGACCGGGCGAGCCTGAGCCATAGTCTGACGCCGCCGCTGCTCGAACGGAGATTAAAACCGGAGGAGATTCAACGCGAGCTCGACAACAACGCGCAAGGCGTACTCGGCTACGTGGTCCGCTGGGTCGGGCAGGGGGTCGGCTGTTCCAAGGTGCCGAATATTCATGACGTCGCGTTGATGGAAGACCGCGCGACCTTGCGTATCTCGAGCCAACACATCGCCAACTGGCTGAAGCATGGAATCGTGACCAAAGAGATGATCATTGAGACGTTTGAGCGGATGGCGAAAGTCGTCGATCGCCAAAATGCCGGTGATCCGAACTATCGAAACATGGCGCCCGACTACGACGAGAGTATCCCCTTTCAAGCGGCCCTGGACTTGGTCTTCAAAGGACGCGAGGCGCCGAACGGCTACACCGAGCCCGTGCTTCACGCCCGCCGAAGAGCAGTTAAATCGAGAAAACACGAAAACCGGTAGTGTCCCTCAATGGCTGTGATGCACTCCATTCCATGCTGGAAACAGGTGTTCGATGGTACGCAGTTGGTCAAGGAACTCTACGGGCACCCGATACGCGAGTAACTCACCCGTCGTCCAGATATGATCGGTCAGACCCGCTGCCATCGCTGGGGTCACGGGTCGCCATGTGCGCGGTGACCCCGCTCCACGGGTCGGCTCCGGGGTTGGCAACCGTTCTCGCAAGCTCTGGTGCGGTAACACGAGATGGTAATAGGCCAATGACAACCACAGTTGTTTCTCGAACCATGTCAGGTCCTTGGAGAACCCGTTCGTGCGCCGTGTTAAGCGCCGATTACTCTGACGCTGTGTCAGGTTGTCCCGCTCGACAAAACTGGTGTTGACGGTCCGGCTGACAGGCGAGTGGGCCAAACTTGCTGCCACCGCTTCTGGGGTACCGAAGATGACCCGTGTGCTCACGTCCACAATGCGCCCGCCCACGCGCCGTTTGACAACCTGTGCGTACCGCAGACTGGGAGGTGGCCGCCGCCGCGGTGTGGGAGAGGCGCCCCGGCTCCCCTGGCGTTGGGGCTGATACCATGCACCGTCGGTGTGTAGCAAGGCGTGCCGGTAGGCGGGCAACTGATCGCTGGTGAACCGTGGCATGCAGTCATCCGTGACATGGGCGACACGGGCCAGCAGCCCATCAGCACCAGCCTGATCACGTTGACCGATCACGAAGGCTAGGACCAAGC
>DASWCA010000331.1:0-2935 GCA_036390355.1 Acidobacteriaceae bacterium | reverse complement strand
GATCATGCTCGCCTGTCCGCGTTTGCAGCCGATCCCAGAAGGCCGCCCCTGCCGCCTGACTCGTTTCGGTTGGTTCAAAGAAGAGCCGGAGCAGCCCGTTTCTGGAGGAAGGCCCAGACGCCGCAGCAAGGATCGTCTGATTGAGGTCCTGGGTGCCCTCGCCGCGGCCTGCGCCAGTCCCCGCCAGGATGAGGCGACGCACCAGCTGAGGGCGGCTCAACGTCAGATGCTGGGCAATATAGCCCCCCAATGAGAAGCCGAGCAGATCGACCTGCGTGAGATTGAGGGCGTCGAGGAAGTCCAGCGCGTCCTGCGCCATGGCAGCCACGTTGTCGGGCACTTCTCCGCTGGAGAAGCCCACTCCCGCGTTATCGAAGGTGATCACCGTACGGTCTCTGGCAAAGCCATTGAGCAGGGCCGGGTCCCAATTGTCCATCGAGCCACGAAAGTGCTGGAGCAAGATCAGCGGAGTCCCCGCCGGGTTGCCGAAACGCCGATAGGCCAGGCGCACCTCCCCGACATGCACAAAGCGTGTGGGAGTGGTCTCGGCACTCTCTAGCTGTGTTTCCTTGTATTGCTGTGTCATTCTCTCGTCCTTTCTTGCTGTGCAGAGCCTCTGCCGTGGATCAGCCGAAGGTGAACACAAACGCCTCCACGCCCGCGTCGAGAAACTCGATCTCGAACTGCCGATCAGCAATATGTCCAGATTGCCGGATCAACTGATACAGCCGCTGGTCGGAAGCCCTGCCGTTGCCCTGCTCGTCAACGTCACTGCCGTGAGCCGCGCCCGGCGCCTGTCCATCAATGAACACGCGAAAGCGCACGGACGTTCCTCGCGCCGCCGGTCCCATGACCAGATTCAGATCGCGGGCGTGAAAGCGGTACGCGATGCGCCCATTGGCCTCGTTCAGCATTGCGGCCCCACTCCCCACCGTCCACTCTCCCGTAAGGGCCCAATGATTAAGCCTCAACCGGGTGGGGGCGGTATACAGGTAACGCCTGTCCAGGACTGGCCCACCAGGAGACGCAAAGTGCTCGGTGCGCTCGTAGCCGACATAGGTCTCTGGAGACTTGAGGCTCCCCCAATCGGCGGCAACTTCAGCGCCTTGGGCATCGACCGAGACCAGTTCATGAGCGATGCCGCTGAAGCCCGCCTCGGCCAGCAAGTGCTGAATAATCAATTCCGACTGTTCGTATTTGCCCTCACCGAAGTGATGATAGCGCAGATTCCCCTGTGCATCCGCAGTATAGAGGGCCGGCCAGTAGTGGTTCGTGAAAGCACGCCAGATCGTAAAGTCGTTATCGATGGCGATCGGATACTCGATCCGCATGTCCTTCGCCGCCCGGCGCACGTTCTCGATATCGTGCTCAAATGGGAACTCAGGCGAGTGCACGCCGATCACCACTAATCCTCGATCCTTATATTTCTCGGCCCAGGCGCGCACGTATGGCAAGGTGCGCAGCCAGTTGATGCAGGTGTAGGTCCAGAAGTCGATGAGCACGACTTTTCCGCGCAGGTCGGCCACTGAGAGCGGCGGCGAATTGAGCCACGCGGTCGCGCCACCCAGAGAAGGCATCTCAGCTTCAAAGGACAATCGAATCGCCGTGGGCGTCACCTGCTGCCCCTCGCTGCTGTCCTCGGCCATGGTCTCGAGCGAAGCCGCGCTGGCGGGTGCGTGTCTCGCGTTGAGCAAGAACCGATGTATGCTCATGATGGATGCCTTTCAGACTCAACTGACAGCGGCGATCGCGCTCAGAATCACGTCCGTGACCACCTGTGGCTGCGAGATCATGATCACGTGGGAGCCCTCGACCTCGGTGATCGTCGCCCCGGCGCGCTTAGCCATGGCACGGATGGCATCGCTGCCGGCCGCCTTGTCGCCGCTCGCCACCACGGCCCAGGCAGGCAAGCTCTTCCAGGCCGGCACCCCGCATGGCTCGGAGAAGGCCCCCTCGGCCACGGGGCGCTGGGTGGCGGCCATTATGGCCGTCTGCTCAACGGGCAGGTCGGCGGCGAAGGCCTCATGGAAGTGTGCCGGATTGACCGCAAACTCCACGGCGGTCTCTGCTCCCTGGCCCGTCGGATAGTGCAGCGGGACCAGGGCCGCGTTCAGGACGCTGTCCTTCGAGGTGCTTTCGACCTCGCCCAGGCGCTCCCCTTCGTCGGGAGCGAAGGCGGCGACGTAGACCAGGCCGACAACGTTGCTGGCCTTGGTGGCGGCGTTGGTAATCACCGCGCCCGCGTACGAGTGGCCGACGGCCAGCACCGGGCCGGGAATCTGGTCGAACACACTGGCGAGGTAGGCGGAGTCACTGGTGAGGCCACGCAGGGGATTGGCGGGGGCAGTCACCTGCACCCCTCGTGCCTGCAGCCGCTCAATCACGCCCGTCCAGCTTGAGGCATCAGCAAAAGCGCCATGCACGAGCACGACGGTGAGAGGGCCAACAGTGGTAGAAGTTGTCTGAGACATGAGCGTTCCTTTCTTGGATGAACGTCGACCAACCAGTCAACGCGATCGTTGAGAGATCGGCAACGAGTCCATCGTTTCTGCTGTGGTGCAGGACGACGGGCACACAGTGCGCCCGTCGTCCCCCTCTCCATCCAACTAGCGCAGGGATCGGAAGCCCGCGCGAACCTCTTCTGAAAAGAGTTGCGGCTGTTCCCAGGCGGCGAAGTGCCCGCCTGTGTCGAGCTTGTTGTAATGGATCAGTTTGGGATACGCGCGCTCTGTCCAACTCCGCGGGGCCTGATAGAGCTCGTCAGGAAAGGCGCTCACGGCCACCGGGATCGCGACACCTTTCGGGGCGAAAAAGGCAAGCTTGCTTTCCCAATAGAGACGAGCCGAAGAGACCGCCGTGTTCGTCACCCAGTAGAGCGTGACGTTGTCGAGGACGTCGTCTCGCGTCAGGCCCTCGGGCTGACCGTTAAAGACAC
>DASWCA010000330.1:0-3985 GCA_036390355.1 Acidobacteriaceae bacterium | reverse complement strand
CAATCGTCACCAGTTCCGATGGCTGAAGCAGCACCAGCAGGTGTCCCTTTTCCATCAGGAATCCGCCAATCACGGCCGCAAAGACGACGACGATGCCAATGATTGGAAGCATCAGATTCCTCTTCCTTCAGTTACCTGGTTGCCACCGGCATATCTGCTGGCCTGGGTTGCTTGCTGTGCACGGTGCAACATCGACTGCAGGGTATCTGTCTCAGCCGCCTGGCTTGCTCCGATACTCACGGTCAGACCGACGCGGTCGCCCCACCAGCGGAAGTCCGCTGTCCGCGCCAATCCAGCCAGGCGTCGCGCGCGGTCGGCCAAAAGCTCTGCGGTACGCTCATGCGCCAGCACGAGGAATTCGTTATTCCCCCAGCGGCCGATGACCTCCGCCGGCTTCATCTGGCACAGCAGGGTGTGCTCGACGGTTCGCAGCATGGCCTCGCATGCGTCGCGGCCATGGGTTTTGCGGAGGGACTCGGCCTGATCGATGGTGACCCACAGAAGTCCGAAGGGCATCCGGCTGGTGACCCACTGGTGGTGCGCGGCATCCAGACGGTCCTCCATATCGGCCTGGCTGCGCTCGATTCCGACGCCCTCGCCGCTATCGCCGTGAGGCAGCGCATCGACCTCTTCCACGGGATAGAACACGAGGGTGGCGCCAGAGGGGGCGCCGGATGAATCCTGCAGCGCCGCTTTGCGCAGCATGCCGGGAACCGAGTGCCCCAGCTTATGGCCGATCGACACAAGGGTTGGCGACAGCAGGAAGTCGTCGCTGAAACCCGCTTTGATTCGATGTTCCTGGTCTACGAGGTACAAGTCGCCGGGGCATGGTCGAAAAAGCAAGTCATCGGCTGGATATCCGGTCAGAGTTGATGCCGCCTTGTTCCAGAAGACCACGTTCGATTTCTCATCGAGGATGACTACCCCTTCGTCCATGAGGTCAAGAGTCGCTTCCAACATCACCAAACGATCGTTCATCTCCACCGAACCTCGGGACTTCTGATGCCTCTTGACTGCTTATCGACTGGGCTGGCGGAGACTTCACGGCTATGGTGGATGTGAGACTGCGCAAGCAAGCGCAGGACCTCAGAAGCGGAAACGGCTCTTTCTCCTCGCGATAAATCGCAAGGTAGAGGGTGTGTGAGTCAAACTGGTAGGTGCGGGACAGCTTCGCCGAGGGCTTGCTCATGTGGATCTGGTAATTTCTGCCCGAGATGACCGTCGGAGGCGACAGCGCACATGTGGAGGAGAGCTCGGGGATGCCATTCTTCCAGCCGCCGGCGAGCATGTTGCACAGCTCGCCCAGAGCGTCGTTGATCGCATCGTCCTCTTCGTCGATGGGCGTGCCGCCGAGCATGGCCGAGGCGATCGATCTGGCTGCCAAGGAACTGATTCGGATCTGGCATGATCCGCGCATGGAGCCGGAGAAGCCCACTATGGCGGTTCTTTCGTCCTGTTGGGATGAGAGCGGGTCAGGGGTTGCGATTTCAATCACGTTAATCTCGAAGCCAAACATGACTCTGAATATTTCCGTGACTGTTTCATCGGCATGGCGGACATTCGTGGGAGAGAAGAGGTCCTCTGTGCGATAGGAATTCGGCGCAGCTGTTGAAGTTGACATTGCGGTTCTCCTCTTGGGTCTATCTGAGACCCCTGGGCGAGCGTTAGAGTTCAAACGGCGAGGAGTGGCTTGACGTTAGTTCTTATGTGGTCGGCGGTGAATGGTTTTCTGATGTAACCGCGCGCTCCGGAGAGGATTGCCTGCCGGACCTGAGGCTCACTGTTTTCCGTCGTTACCATAACGATGGGAGTGCCGACCGCGAGGTTCTCTTCCTTGATCTGCTGCAATAGCTGCAGGCCTGACATAACCGGCATGTTGATGTCGCACATGATGAGAGCCACTGTATTTGCGCGGAGCAGGATAAGTGCCTCATTTCCGTCAGCTGCCTCAAGCGCTGCCTCAAACTCCATGTCAGCCATTTTGAGGACGCGTAAGACGACCTTTCGCATCATGGCGGAGTCGTCCACCACGAGAACTGTTCCTTTCATGTGTTGCTCCTATCGTTTGCGTTCTGCATTACGACGCGGGTGAGGATTCCTGGAATCTCCGCAAGCGATGCGACGGTGCCAACGGCGTTCAGACGCCTGGCCTCGCGCGGCATTCCGTAGACGACGCAACTCGCCTCGTCTTGTGCAATGGTTGCGGCGCCTGCGTGACGGAGTTCAAGCAGCCCATTTGCGCCGTCGGTTCCCATCCCGGTGAGCAGAATGCCCACGCCGCGATTGCCGGCTGCCCGGGCTACCGAGGCAAACATGACATCCACCGACGGCCTTTGGAAACAGACCTGAGGCCCGTCTTGCAGTGCGACAGCGTACCCCGATCCAGTGTGCCGCACGAGCAAGTGACGGTCCCCTGGAGCAATCAACGCGAGGCCCCGGTGGAGGGTATCGCCGTCCACCGCTTCCCGCACCTCCATGCTGCAGATTTTGTTCAAGCGGTTGGCGAACGCCAGCGAAAAGGTTGCCGGGATGTGTTGCGTGACCACGATAGGGGGCATATCGGCAGCGAGCTGGAGGAGAATCTCCTGGATTGCAATCGTCCCGCCGGTGGATGCGCCCATCGCAATCACCGTGCGAGGATCGCATGCGAGATTCGCAGCGGCGGCGGCGGGTTTCCGATCCTGGCTCCGATCCTGGTGAGTGCTGCCTGCGAGATCGCGGGCGATACGCGGCCTGGCTCCAGCGGCTCCGCGAATCCTATTAGCGAGCGACTGCCGCAGGTCCATCACTGAATAAGGGCCAGCCGGCTTTTGGAGCACATCGACAGCGCCACACCGGAGCGCTTCCAGCGTGGCTGCGCAGGACGATTGCCCGAACGAGCTGACGATGATGGTTGGAATGGGATGGTCTCGCATCAACTGCTTGAGGAATGTGATCCCATCCATGCGCGGCATCTCGATATCGAGAGTCAACACATCGGGCTTGAGGGCGAGTATCTTGTCCTGCGCTATGTAGGCATCCGGGGCGGTTCCCACGACCTCGAGGTCTGGCTCGGCGGCGATCGCATCGCACAGAATTTTTCGTACCAGCGCTGAATCATCGATGATGAGGACTTTGATTCTGCGGCACATGTTATTTACGGGCAGCATCGGATCCCTTCGGCAGACTTAGGGATTGCAGGGCCGCAGCGAGTTGCGGCGGGTGGTCGTTTGAGTGATGGCTGACTTGAGGGCGCGATCTGTCTGTGCCGTTGCCGGTTATAGAGACACTAAGTGGTTATCGGCGGCAATGGAGCGAACATAAGACGGCATTCCGGTCGCAATCGTATTACGCTGGTAGGTGGGACTTGCTTTCCTCAGAACTCCTTGCGCGGTTCGCGAAACAGCAGATTTGGCGGTCTGGCGCGTGTGTATGCAAAGGAACCGAATGCGCACCCTCCTGTGGACCCTGTTCGATGACGAGCCGGGTAGCACGAAATCCAAGGTCATCGCGATTTATGCCATGTTGGTTGTGTTCAACCTTGGAGCGTGGTTCTGGGCCGTGGCTGCGTTTCACCGGTACCCCGTACTTCTGGGAACCGCTTTCCTTGCCTATAGTTTTGGGCTTCGTCATGCGGTCGATGCCGATCACATTGCGGCGATCGACAATGTCACGCGTAAATTGATGCAACAGGGCAAGCGGCCTGTTGCCGTAGGGCTGATGTTCTCGCTCGGCCATTCGACGGTGGTTATCGTTGGGTCCATTGCGATTGCGGCGACGGCGTTGGCCCTGCAACACCGCATCGACGCGGTCAGGGAGATTGGCGGGGTTGTCGGCACCCTGGTGTCGAGTCTCTTCCTGTTTGGAATTGCGGTTGTGAATTTGATTGTCCTGCGTTCGGTGTATCGCACATTCACGCGTGTGCGGCGCGGAGGCGCGTACGTTGAGGAAGATTTCGATCTGCTCCTCGGCAATCGCGGCTTCCTGAATCGCCTGTTTCGCCCTA
>DASWCA010000329.1:0-5018 GCA_036390355.1 Acidobacteriaceae bacterium | reverse complement strand
CCTCGACAAAGTCGCCATCGAATTCACCCTGGCCACCATCGCATACAACCTCACCAGGCTCCACAACATGCGATAAAACTACGCAAAACCAGCAACACTTCTACATCCAAAACCGGAAAAGACCGTAGTCACACAGACTCTTCAGCCCTTGGGTTGGTGGGGGCACCGTACCTGGGCCTTCGGCCCAGGCTGGTATATGGCGGGCCTTCGGCCCTGAAGACTAGGCCCAGTAGCTGCGGTCGAGGGTGCGGTATTGGATGGCCTCGGCGATGTGCTTGACGGCGATGTTCGGTTCGCCGGAGAGGTCGGCGATGGTGCGGGCTACTTTAAGGATACGGTCGTGAGCGCGGGCGGTGAGGCCCTGCTGCTGCATCGCGCGTTCGAGGAGACGTTCGGCGTCGGGCGAGAGTTCGCAGTGAGTACGTATCTGCTGAGTGTTCATCTGCGAGTTGGAGAAGATCGATTTGGAAGATCTCGCCGGCTTGCGATCCCAGGTCTGAGAGTCCAGACCCTTCGACGAGCTCAGGGCAGGCTCTGGGGCACCCGATTTCGTGGAACCGAAGCGGACATGCTGGCGCTCGCGGGCTGCGAGGACGCGGGTGCGGATCTCGGCGGAACCTTCGGCGGAAGCTCCTCCGCGCAGCTCCTTATATTGGACAGCCGGAACTTCGATGTGAATGTCGATGCGGTCGAGCAGCGGGCCAGAGACTTTGCTGACGTAGCGCTGAATCATGGGCGGGGTACACATGCACTCGCGCGACTTATCGTTGAAGTAGCCGCACGGGCATGGGTTCATGGCGGCGGCGAGCATGAAGCGCGCGGGGAAGCTGAGCGACATCGCGGCGCGAGCAATGGTGACAGTGCCGTCTTCGAGCGGCTGGCGGAGCACTTCGAGGACGTTGCGGGGGAACTCGGGCAGTTCGTCGAGAAAGAGCAGGCCGTTGTGAGCGAGCGAGACTTCGCCGGGACGCGGGATCATGCCTCCGCCGATGAGGCCGGCGTCTGAGATGGTGTGGTGCGGCGAGCGGAAGGGCCGGTGCGTGACGAGGCCCTGTTCGGCATCGAGCACACCGGCGACGGAGTGGATCTTGGTCGTCTCCAGCGCTTCTTCGAAGCGCAGCGGCGCGAGGATGGAGGGAAGGCGCTTGGCGAGCATGGTTTTGCCGGAGCCGGGCGGGCCGATCATGAGGATGTTGTGGCCGCCGGCGGCGGCGACTTCGAGCGCGCGCTTGGCGACGTGCTGACCGCGGACGTCTTTGAAGTCGAAGGGGAAGTGCTGGAGCTCGTCGAGCAGGATGGTGGCATCGATCTTCAGAGGCTTGGCGTTGATTGTGCCGAACGAGGCGGAGTTGAGCAGTTCGCGGACTTCGAGCAGGGTTTGGACGGGGTAGACGTCGACGCCTTCGACGACGGCGGCCTCGCGCGCGTTGGAGGCGGGGATGATGAGGTTGCGGATGCCGGCGGTGCGCGCTGCGATGGCGATCGGCAGCATGCCCTGGACGGCGCGCAGACTGCCGTCGAGACCGAGTTCGCCGACGAGCAGGAAGTTGGAGATGTCCTTGATGTGCAGGCCGCCGTAGGCTCCGAGGATGCCGATGGCGATGGGCAGATCGAAGCCGGAGCCTTCCTTCTTGAGGTCGGCGGGAGCGAGGTTGATGGTGATGCGGGTAGGCGGAATGTCGAAGCCGGAGTTGCGGATGGCGGAGCGGACGCGGTCGCGGGACTCGCGGACGGCGGCGTCGGGGAGGCCGACGGTAGAAAACTCGCTCTTCTCAAGGACGACGCCGGAGAAGTCGACTTCGACGTCGATGATGTGGGCGTCGATGCCGTAGACAGCGGCACTGCGGGATTTGAAGAGCATAGGCGACCGGAACTCTGCGGACTGCGCGGACGCCTGAGTGTACAGGGGCATGGCGGAGAGCGATTGTGCTGCGAGTCACAAGTGCGCGGCGGTTCGCATTTGAAGAATCCTTACGGGCAGAGAGGCTTTGATTCCTGAGCCGTAAGCTTGAAAGCTGTAAGCTGACAGCTCAAAGCAACTGATTTCCGCGCATGGAGGGTGCCCCGCGTCCCCGCGACGAGTGTTGCGCTGCCCTATCGGGCGGCCTCGATGAGGACGTAGAGGTTGGGGGCGGCGCCGCATTGGCGTGGAGCGGAAGACTGCCAGGATGTGCCGTCGGCGTAGTTCAGGCGCGTCAGCTCGACCCAGCTTACGATGGCCATCTCCCGGGTCCAGATGGAGGAGCTAAGCAGAGGCTCTCCCGAGTGGCCGGTGAGGTGGAATGTCTCGGTTGGGGGCGCAGTGTTGTGCGTGGCTGGCGCGGCGGGGATGGCATGTGCGGCGGCCGGGTAAAAATGCACGGTGATATCGGCTGAGGCGATCTGAGCCTCCGACTTGGCGAGTTCGGTGGACTTCCAGAACCCAAGGTTGAGTCCTTGGCCGTGGTGTGCCGGTGCACTCTTTGTCTGGACGACTCGACCATCTGGCCTGCGGTCGACGGAGAGTCGCACGGGGCAGGATGAAGCGATCGGAGGCAGGACCAGCACGGTGGGGTTGCTGCTGGTGGAGGTCTGCGCGCCGGCGGTGGCGGAAGAGAGAAGCAGGACGAGGAACATCGAAGAGGTTCGCATTCGCGTCTCCCACGGGCCCGGAATGGGCACACAGATACGATACGCTCGCATAACCGGAACGTCACCGCTTAAGACGATCGGTAGTGGGTCAGTTGTAAAAGCAACTACGGAGATTCTGACTCTACGAGTCAGAATGACGCCGCGGGGGGCAAACTACGCGGAGGGTTCCAAAGTAAAAGCAACTACTGAGATTCTGACTCTGCGAGTCAGAATGACGCCGCGGGGGGCAACCGCCGCGGGGGGGCCGGATGCCGGGGGTTATGAGGACCAATTTTCCGGCGATTCGATGGTGGGAACCTGCACATTTGGCATCCCATAGATGGATGGGTATATAGATAGCGAAGAGGCGCGGAGACATCCAATGAACGTCGCAACCGTATGCGGGCACTGGAAACTCTTCAGCGGGATGCGCAGCGGCATTCTTCTGGCTGCTTTTGCCTGGCTGCTGACGGCGGCGTCTGCGCAGGACGCTTCCTCCAAAGGTCCGGACACGCCGGCGAAGTCGCAGGATGGTTCCGCCAAGACTCAGGATGCCGCAGGGAGGCCCCAGAGCGCCAAACCGGACAACGCACAGAATGAGGAGGTCGAGGCTCCGGCGGCAACACTGTCGACAACGGCGACTCCGGAAGAGCGTATCCGCGAGGCATGGATGATTTTGGAAGGAGCGGCCGGCGATACGAAGCATGCGGCGACGCGGATTCAGGCGCTTGCGGCGCTGGGGATGCTGCGCAGCCCGCGCTCCGAGAAGACGATCACCGATGCGATGGCCGATGCGGATGTGGATGTGCGGACCGCCGCGGTTCTGGCCGCGGGAGAGACGAAAGACCGCAATATGACGACCAGCCTGCGCAATCTGCTGGACGACAAGGAGCCGCAGGTGGCGTTTGCGGCGGCGATGACGCTGTGGAAGATGAATGACAAGTCCGGCGAAGACATCCTGATGTCGATCGTGGATGGCGGCAGGAGCACGAATCCGACGATGATGCATGGGACTGAACACAAGATCAGCAAGGACCTGCATGACCCGGCCAAGCTTGCGAAACTGGGAGCGACGCAGGGAGCGTTTCTGCTGCTGGGACCGTTCGGGTATGGCATTACGGCGTTTCAATTCATGCACCAGGGCGGAGGGGACTTCGCGCGCGCGTCGGCGATTGAGCAGATCGCGCAGGAGCATACGGAGCCGATCCACAAGGAGTTGGTGGCGGCGCTGGGAGAAAAGGACCCGGTGGTGCGGGCGGCGGCGGCGAAGGCTTTGGTGGAGTATCGCGACAAGGCAACGTCGATGGCGCTGTATGCGTTGTTCGCGGACCCGAAGTACGCGGTGCGGCTGACGTCGGCGGCGGCGTATCTGCGGACGACAGGGGTGCCGGGGCCGCCGCTTGCTGCGATTGCGGCGAGCGCGCGCACAGCGAAGGGAAGCCGCTAACTGTTCGATCGACGCGCGGCCTACAATAGCAGCGTGAATACGAGCCTGTTTGAGTTGTTTAAGATCGGGATTGGGCCGTCGAGCTCGCATACGGTGGGACCGATGCGGGCGGCGCTGCGGTTTGTGCGGGAGCTGGAGGCGGCGGGGCTGCTCGAATCGACGACACAGGTAGGGGTGGACCTGTATGGCTCGCTGGCGTTGACGGGGATGGGGCATGGGACTGATCGCGCGGTGCTGCTGGGGTTGATGGGCGAGGCTCCGGATAGGGTGGATCCGGCGAGTGTGGAGGAGAAGATTGCCGAAGTGCGGGAGACGTCACGGCTGCGGCTAGGCGGGCGGATCGAGATTGGATTTCGCGAAGGTGACGACTTGCGGTTTCGGCGGGAGCAGATGTATCCAGAGGCCGGAGTTGTCTCCCATCCGAACGGAATGCGGTTTGCGGCGCTTGAAGCGAATGGCGGGAAGGTGGCGGAGGAGGTTTTCTATTCGATTGGCGGCGGGTTTATTGTGTCGGAGGCGGAGCGTGTTGCGGCGGCGGATGGCAGTGCGAAGTCGCCGCGGGTGGTGCCGTATCCGTTTCGCAGCGCGGAGGAGTTGTTGCGCATTGCGGGGGAGCATGGGCTGACCATTGCCGAGCTGGTGTTGGCGAATGAGTGTGCGTTGTTGGGCGATCCGGCGGTGAAGATTGTGCGGCCGGAGGTGAATGGAGAAAGCCCGGGGCTAAAGCCCGGAGTCCACATGGACGCGCAAATGTCCTTGAGACCCAAGGCTGAAGCCTTGGGCTACCAGTCCGGACTTATCTCAGAAGCAAAGGCCACGACGCGGAAGCTTGAGAACCGTGTGAGCGAGGCACTTGAGGACCGTGTGAGCGATGCAGAGGAGCGCGTGCGGGGCTCGGTGATGGCGCTGTGGCGCGCGATGGAGGCTTGTACCGAGCGCGGTATGGAGATCGAGGGCGTGC
>DASWCA010000328.1:0-4127 GCA_036390355.1 Acidobacteriaceae bacterium | reverse complement strand
GCCGGCGATACCAGAGCGCCTGGATCTCCAACGAAAAGCAGCTTCGGGTACGTCGATTGCGCCAGGGCAGAATGTGCTTGCTCCAGGATTGAATACACATCCGCCGGTTCTCCAGCGATCGGCAGTTCATTCGGGAAACGCCACGTGGGTCGCCGCGACTCGGGAGTAGGAAATGGTGCTCTGTAAATGGACATTTCCTCATCCGTCAGTTTTCGCACACTTGCAGAGGGAAGAACCTCCTCCACGAATGCGTTATCTCCAAGAATCATTTTTTCGCCTACACCGGGTGTTCTGAACTTCTGGAAGGTTTCGATTGCAGCCGGATGAAAATTCTCCCAGGTAGGCATCGGCCGGATGAACTCCATAAACGCCAGCCCGCGGATAAACTCCGGCCTTCGGGCTGCCAGGTGAAATGCCAGTGCGGTGCCCCAGTCTTGCGCGATGACGAATGCTGACGAGATTCCAGCTTCATCGAGGAACGCGTCGAAGTAGCGAACATGATCGGCAAACCGATACTCGAGGTCTGGTTTTCCCGATTGGCCGAACCCGATCAGATCCGGCGCGATGCAATGGGCCACCGGCGCAACCAGCGGAAGGATATTCCGCCATATGTACGATGAGGTCGGGTTCCCATGCAGAAAAAGCGCGACCGGGGCCTCGCGATCTCCAGCTTCCCGGTAGGCCATGGTGGAATCCAGAACATTCACTTGTGACAATGCAACATCGGAAAGGAAAGTCATTTCTGCTCCTTGAATACTGTTAGGAAGATGATGTTCTTGAAGCGATCGAGCGCGGCAGGACCGCGTTCGACCTTCATCCGGAGAATTGCGCCCTCCCAGGAGGAAAGCAGGAATTCGGCGAGATCCACAGAATCGAACGTTGAATCGATCTCACCCACGGCCTGGGCCTCGGCGATACACGCGGCAAACGGAGCGCGCCACTCCTGGAAGATTGCCTCAAGCCTCTGACGCAAGAGTTTGCTTTGGGAAGTGGTCTCAAGGCTGAAATCGCCAATCAGACAACCGCGATTCCATTTGTCACCTGCGAGTACGCCACTGATGGTGTCCAGGTACCTCTCCAGTCGTTGCCGGGGGGTAAGGGACTTGTCGTCTAATGCCTCTTTGACATATCCCTTAAGGTTTGCAAAATATCGGTCTAGTACTTCCTTGGCAAACGCCTCCTTGGATTTGAAGTGATTGGTGAACGAGCCATGCGGAGCACCAGCGGCTGCGCAGATATCGCGTACACTCGCACCCTGGTAGCCTGATCGAAACATCACCTTGAGCCCGGCATCGAGAATATTTTCGCGAAGTGATGGCTTACTCATGAGAAGATAATACGCTCGTGCGTATTATCTCGTCAATGCGCAAAAGTCAATTGTTTTGAGCTGTTAGCTTACAGCTTCCAAGCTCACAGCTCAGGAATCAAGTCTCTTTGCTGTTAAGGATTTTCAAATCGATTGTCCTGCGATTTCCCCTCGCTACTTGCGCTTCCCCTTGTTCTTCTTATCGCGCAGCCGTGCCTTCTTCTTCGCTGTCGTTCCCTTACGCCGCTTACCCGTCCGGTCGGGACTCGCGTGGCCCTCCGCCGCTTTCGTCGCTTTACCCTTCCGTGGCGGCTTCGGCTCGGTTAGTTCCGCCGGGGGCACCAGGGCAAACTGCAGCCGCCTCTGCTGCCGGTCGATCCGGTCCAGCAGCACGTGCACGCGCTGCCCCATCTTGAACGCCTTTCCGGTCCGCGTGCTCACAATCTGTTTATCCGTCTCGCGAAACATGAACCGCTCGTCGTTGCCCCATCCGCTTAGCGTCGCAATTGGAACTAATCCCTCGATAAACAGATCGTCAAGCTCGACAAAGAATCCGTACTTCGTGCACGAGAGAATAATCCCGCCAAAGTCCTCACCGACGCGGTCCTCCATAAACCGCATCTTCTTCCACTCCATCAACTCGCGCTCGGCGTCGTCTGCGCGCCGCTCTGCCTGGCTCGATTCAGCCGCGATTGCCGCCAGCTCCGACTCCGGAATCGGCTCCGACGCATACTCGGCCCGCCCGCGTCTTCCCAGTGTGTTGTCATTCTGGCTCGTAGAGCCGGAATCCCGGTATTTGTCTTTTTTGTCTGTAACCGAACCGGTTACTTGTTTCCAGGGCTGAGGATCGGTGCTCAGAATCGCTCCGCCCTCCGCATTCGCACCGGCCTGAATCAGCTCGCGAATCAGCCGGTGCACAATCAGATCCGGATAGCGCCGGATCGGCGAAGTGAAGTGCGTATAGCAAGGACTCGCCAGCGCAAAGTGGCCCACATTGCGCTCGCTGTACCGCGCCTGCTTCAGCGACCGCAGCATCAGGTAGGCTAGAATCCGCTCCTCTGGCTTGCCGGCAATCTTTGCCGTCAGCCGCTGATACATCTGCGGCGTCACCGGGATCGACTGCGCCACATCGTGCGTCTTTGCTGGCCTTCCACCTCCGCCGCCTTTGCGTACATCGCGGCGATCCGCCTTCATCGTCATCTGCTTCACTGGCAAGCTGGAAAATCCCAGCGAATAGCCGAACCCGCTCGCCGTCTCCTCAAAATCGAGAATCCGCTTCGGATCGGGCATCTCGTGAATGCGATAGATGCCAGGTATCGCATTCTCCTCGATCCATGTCGCGACGCACTCATTCGCGCTCAGCATGAATTCCTCGATCAGCCGATGCGCCCATCCCCGCTGCGATCGCACAATCGACTCCATGTTCCCCTGTGGATCGAACTCAATCACCGGCTCCGGCAGATCGAAGTCGATCGAGCCGCGGCGATGCCGTTTCGCGTTCAACTTCAGGGCCAGCTCATGCATCCGCTCAAAATGAGTTACAAGTTCGGCGAACTCTTCCCGCACCGCCTTGTCCACGTCGGTTGCCGCATCCGTCCCGCTGTCCAGAATCGCCTGCACCTGCGTGTAGGTCATGCGTTTCGCGCTGCGGATAATGCCTTCACACACCTCGTATCCGAGTACTTCGCCGCGCGCATCAATCTCCATCACGCAACTCAGCACCAGGCGATCCTCATCCGGGCGCAGGCTGCACATGCCGCTCGATAGCTGCGGCGGCAACATCGGAACCGCGCGGTCCGGAAAATACACGCTGGTCCCGCGCAGCCGCGCCTCCAGATCGAGGGCCGTCCCCGGCCGAACATAGTGGCTCACGTCCGCGATATGAACCTGAAGCTCCCAATTCCCATTCTTCAGCGGCGTCACCAACACGGCGTCATCGAAGTCCCGCGCCGTCTCGCCATCAATCGTCACAATCGGCAGCCCGCGAAAATCCCGCCGGCCATCCACCAAACCGGGTGCCCCAGGTCTCGATTCTGAGACCTGGGTTTCCACCGCGGCCCGCGTCGCCTCCGCCAGCACATTTGCCGGAAACACATGCGGCAGATGGTGCTTGCGAATCATGATCTCCACATCCACGCCAAACGCATCCGGGGGTCCCAACACCTCGATCACGCGCCCCTTCGCCGGCCGCCCCGGAGCAGGGAAGTCCGTGATCTCCACATCGACCGCAAGCCCTTCCATCCAGTCATGACGCTGCGTGCCCCATTCATGCACGGCCTTATCGTGCATGAGTGGGTTGGGGAGCTCGAGATCTTCGTCGTGAACACTCCACCGCCGCTGCTGCGTCTGCGCCTCTTCGCCCAACACGCGATGCGGAGTCTCCTTCGGCATCGCCGGCGCCTCCGCGCCCTCCGGAATCAGAATCGCCCCGCCACCCGGAGCCCCCGACATTCGCTCGTCCAGCGGCGTCACATAATTCCCCCCAATCAACGATCCAGCCACGGGCACGTCGTCCCACGCGCCCCTGCTGCGCCGCCCTCGCGCATAGTGGAAGATGCCAACCACCGTGGGATTCCGCCGAGTCAACACGCGCGCAATCCGCCCAGACCGTCTGCCATCGCGCCCCGGCGGAGCCTCATCGACCAGAACCTCGTCGCCCTGCATCGCTCCGTTCAGTTCGTTCGGCGGAATAAATAAATCGTCGTCGCGATTCGTGCTCCCATGTGGCCGCACAAAGCCATACCCATCGCGATGCAGGTCCAGCTTCCCCGCCAGCAGCCGGTCCCGAGTCGCCCTTCCATCACCCTGGGTGCCCCATTCA
>DASWCA010000327.1:0-6304 GCA_036390355.1 Acidobacteriaceae bacterium | reverse complement strand
CCCATGCAGGAAACCATCGCAGCGAGCGTTCGTCCGTCCATATTGCGACCCAATCGCGAACTGCGCCCTGCGGACATTCAGATGTCCTCGGCAAAGTTCGCCAGTCAGCTCCCAATACTTCCTCCAGGCACGACGTCTCCGATCGTCGTGCGCAGGTCCGACCCAGTAAGGCGGATTCCTGAAACTTCTTCGAAGCAGATCGAAGAGACGGAGTCGGCCCAGGTGTTGTCTGTCTCCGATCTTCAGGCGCAGCCCGGACCACTTCCGATACCGCTCGCGAACGCGAAATACCGGCCGACCGGATCCGATTCACTCGGAACTGGGCAGACCGTCACATCCGCAGATCCGGGCCACGGAAATCCGGCGAGCCGGCAAGCCGGGAATGGTCCCGGACAGGGCGCAGGCGCCCAGAACAGCACCGCTCTCACCGGGAGCGGAACCGTCGCGCACGCCGGACCGACGGCCAACCCTGGACAAGGCTCGAACACACAGAACGGGAATGCTGCTGCAGGGAACGGAAGCGCCGCACACAACGGGCCGGTCGCTGGCTCGGGTTCGAATGCCGGGACCGATGCGATCAATGAGGCTTCGGTCGTCCGGGTTCACCTGGCGAAGGATGGCCAGTTCGGCGTGGTCGTCGTCGGCTCTTCGGTTGCGGATCAATATCCAGAGACCGTCGGCATCTGGGGCGGAAGGCTCGTTTACACGGTGTACCTGCACGTGGGGCCAGGCAAAGCGTGGATCCTTCAATATTCCTTGCCGCCTGCTGTTCAGGCTGCTGCGAATGGCAGCAGCACTCGGCCGGAAGCGCCCTGGCCGTTCGATATCGTTCGACCTCGGCTCGATGCGACTGACTACACATCGGACGCTCTGATGGTCCACGGCTTCGTCAATCTTGCGGGCCGTTTCGAGCGGCTGGCGATGGTGTTTCCTGCAGAGTTCGCGCAGGCGAAGTTCGTGCTGAGCGCGCTACAGCAGTGGGAGTTCAGGCCTGCTCGCCAGAACGGACAACTTGCGGGGGTGGAGATACTGCTGATCATCCCTGAAGAGACTGAGTAGACCCCCGTACTTAAGTACTAAAGTGCATCTTCTAAAGGGTTTAAGTACGCACTTTGGTCTATACCAAGTTCGGCTTTGGGAGGTTCGATCAAGACCCATTCGGCGCACTCAGGGAGGCTGATTGGGCCTTGCCCTACCCTCCCCCGTACTTAAGTACTAAAGTACACCTTCTAAAAGACTTAAGTACACCCTTTGGTCTATACCAATGAAATGGCTCTGGATGTCAAAGAAGCTGCGGCGGATCTGGATCCGGGATGGAGATAAAAGGTCCCGCGATACGAGCGCACGACACTTTGATGCCCAGCTTTAATTGTAATTTGGGTGTCAATGGATGGGCTGTGGGAAAGCAGGGCAATCGCATTTGAAGAATCCTTAAGGGCAAAGAGGCATGATTCCAGAGCTGTCAGCTTGAAAGCTGTAAGCTAACAGCTCAAAGCAACCGACTTCTACGCATGGAGGGGTGACCTTGCCCTACATTTTGCTTTGCTCACCTACTCGGTGGTCTTCGAAGCAAGCTCTCAGATTCTGAACCAAGAGCGGCCCAAAATGAAGACTTGTTTCAGGTAATAGGTATGAGCGATGAGGTGTGAGCCGTGAGCTGATTTTGGGGCTGGATAGGCCGACGGGAAAACGCTATAGTCTAAGTCATAGAGAGGCATCCGATGAATCGACCTGTCAGGAGTGGTTGGCTCCGGCTGATTGGAATTGCCTGTGCTGGGCTCACCGGGAACCTTTATGCGCAAGCTGTGAAGGCACCCGCTGCTTCAGCGATGGTGATGCCGGCTGTAGCGCCGAGTGGGGCAAAGATATTTCCGTTGGCTGATGTGCGACGCGGTCTGCGCGGCGTTGCGTACACGGTGTTCGAAGGCGTGACACCGGAGCCGATGGAGGTTGAGATTCTCGGCGTGCTGAAGGACGCGATCGGGCCGGGGCAAGATATGATCCTGGCGCGGCTGCGCGGCGAGAAGCCTGAGTACACGGGTGTGGTTGCCGGGATGAGCGGAAGTCCCGTTTATGTCGATGGGCGGCTGGTGGGTGCGCTGAGCTACCGGATTGGGCAGTTCTCCAAGGAGCCCATTGCAGGAATCACGCCGATCGAGCAGATGTTCGAAGTGAGAGATGGACAGGCGGTGCGCAGGATGCGGGTGGCGTCCGCAGGTGAGGAAGTGGACTCCTCTGCGTCGCTGCGGAATGACAATCAAGAGAACGGGCAACCGCAAGGGCGAAATACGGGGATTCTTCGCTCCGCTCAGAATGACAACTCCTTTCGTGGTTCGCGAGCGGTTTCGGGTGGCGGCGAGGTGCAGCCCATTGAGACGGCGCTGGTGTTTGGCGGGTTTTCGCGGGAGGCTGTGGAGCGGTTCGGAGACAAATTTCGCGAACTGGGCATGAGTCCGGTAGCAGGACTTGGAGGCGCCGCGGCGCCAGGCACCAAGCAGCCGGAAGCTCTGGTCCCGGGCTCAGCGGTGAGCGCGGTGCTGGTACGCGGAGACCTTTCGATCTCGGGGACGTGCACAGTGACGTACATCGATCCGACGCAACTACTCGCGTGCGGACATCCGATTACGCAGTTCGGCCCGGTCTCGATGCCGATGACGAAAGCGGAAGTGGTGGCAACGCTCGCTTCGCCGCTGAACGCGTTCAAGATTATCAACACGACGGAGACGGTGGGGTCGTTTACGGAGGACCGCGCGTCCGCGATCCTGGGCCGTTTCGGCGTGGCTGCGCGGATGATACCGGTGTCGGTGGATGTGGTTCCGGCGGGAGGCGGGGCCCGGGAGCCGGCAGTGAAGAAAATTTCGGCGCAGATTGATCGGCCGGGAACAGCTCTGCCCATTCCAGATGCGGGAAGTCTTCCTGGATTGAAGGGCGGGATGCACTTCGAGGTGCTGGACAACCGCGAATTGACTCCGGCTGCGATGCTGGTGTCGGTGTATCAGAGCTTGTCGGGAACGAACTCGGCCGCGAATGAGATGAGCTACCAGATGAACGGCGAGTTGACGCTGAAGGGACAGCCGCCGGTGCATCTCGAGGGAATGATGGCGCCGAACGAGGCAAACTCCGGTGCGATCGCCGCTGCCCTGTACGTGAATGACCGGTTCGGCCGGTTGTATGGTAATGCGGTTGAGCAGCCCGAGGTGACGGGGTTGCGCCTAAGGATGGAAGCTATCCCCGAACGCCGGACGGCCGTGCTGGAAGGCGCGAGACTGGCTCGCAACGAAGCGCGCGCGGGCGAGACTCTCGACGTTGAAGCGACCGTGCATCCTTACCAGGCGGAGGCGCGGGTGACGCACCTGAAGGTGAAGTTGCCTGACAACCTCACGCCCGGGCAGTTGCGCATCGTGGTGAGCGACGGAGCAACACTGGACCGTCTGACTACGCCCAGCACATCGGCACCCGGAGTGACGGCACCGCGTTCGATGACGCTGCGAGATGCAGTGACACAGATGAACCGGATGCATGCGAACGATCGCATCTACGTTACGCTGCTGGACCACACCGCGCAGGCGGAGTTCGATGCGCAGGCCCTGCCGGGCGTGCCTCTATCGATGGCGAATGTGCTGGAGCCTTTGAAGGCTGCCCAGAAGATGCAGTTGACAGGCGAGAGCGTGGTGGAGGCGGGATCGATGGAGACGGGGTATTCGGTATCCGGGTTGCAGGTATTGACGCTGGATATTCGGTAGGGGTGCGTCGATGCGAAGAAGTGCCCAGGGGCTAAAGCCCCATTTTAATTTATGGGTTTACGGCACGGGTGAACCCGTGCCCTTCCGTTTCTAAGGCGAGGCTCTTACGGCATTGGTGAACCCGTGCCCTTCCGTTTCTGAGGCGAGGCGCTTACGGCACGGGTGAACCCGTGCCCTTCCGTTTATGAGGCGAGGCGTTTGCGGCATGGGTGAACCCGTGCCCTTCCGTTTCTGAGGCGAGGCGCTTGCTGCACGGATGAACCCGTGCCTTTCCGTTTCTAAGGCGAGGTTTTACAGGACGTTTGGCTGGCTGATGTAGCATCAGATGTGCGCCTGGAGCGAGTGTGTTGGCGAGAGAAAAGAGACGAAGATTCCGATGGAAGCAACTGAGATACATGGATTGGCTGTGCATGCCGCCGGCGCCCAGTTAGTACCCTACCGGTACGAGCCGGGCGAGCTGAAAGTGAATGAAGTAGAGGTAAGGATCTCGCACTGCGGGGTGTGCCACTCCGATATTGCTCTGATCGACAACGACTGGGGATCCAGCAAATACCCATTCATTCCGGGGCACGAGATTGTGGGGATCGTCACGGCGGCAGGCTCAGAGGTGCGCGACCGCGCGGTTGGCGAGCGGGTGGGCATCGGCTGGCAGGCGGATAGCTGCGGGATCTGCGAGTGGTGCAGGCAGGGTGATGAACATCTGTGTGCGAATGCGCAGCCGACGTGCGTGGGTCGAAACGGCGGCTATGCCGACTCTGTGCGGGTGAACTCGCGGTTTGCGATCCCGGTGCCGAAGGTCCTGGAGAGCGAGACCGTGGGGCCTTTGCTGTGCGCAGGGATTACAGTCTATTCGCCGCTGCGGAACCATGGGGTGCGGCCTTCCTCGCGCGTGGGCGTTGTAGGGATTGGCGGGTTGGGACACCTGGGATTGCAGTTCGCGAAGGCGTTTGGCGCGGAGGTGACGGCGCTTTCGACATCGAAGGACAAAGAAGCCGAGGCACTGGAGATGGGCGCGGACCACTTTGTGAATACGCGCGACATGGGAGAGTTGAAGAAGGTTACCGGGTCATTCGATTTCTTGCTTTCGACAGTGAGTGCAGACCAGGATTGGCAGGCTTTGGTCAGCAGCCTGCGGCCCAAGGGAACGATGTGCGTGGTGGGCGTGCCGCCGTCGCCAATGTCGCTGCAGGCGTTTCCGCTGATTGCGGGACAGAAATCGATCTCGGGGAGCAATACCGGCAGCCCGAGGGATCTGCACGAGATGCTGGATGTCGCGGCGCGCCATGGGGTAAAGGCCATTACGGAGCAGTTTGCGATGGCGAAGGCGAATGAGGCGATCGCGAAGGTGAAGAAGAGCAAGGTGCGGTACCGGGCGGTGCTGGCGAACTGAGCTGAAGGTGGAGTCTCGCGAAATGAAAGGAATCTGCTGTGGCTGAGTCGATTCGCATGGCTGTCCGCATCTTTCGAGAGTCGCCCGAGCTATCAGACGATGAAACGATCGCGAAGCTTGTTACTTACGGCTTTGACCCGCAGCTTGCGGCTCGCTTAGTCGCATTTGTGCCGATGGCCTACTTCCGGATCATGTTGGAGAACTCCGGAGCTCAGTTTTCAGACGATTTCCAACAAGAGCTGCCCGGTGGCAAAGTAGAACTCCGCGCGCTTACTTCAGAGCCTCTTTGGGGGGCTTCGCTTGAATTTGCCCGGAATGATGCCAAGTCGGGAATCTCCGCTCAGCAGTTTCTGGCCGTCGCGGGACGAAGTGCAGAGGCCGATGCGGCGAATCAGGCGCTCAACGCCGGCCACAAGCTCAACGATGGGATGTTCGGGCCTTGTGTGGTTCCTTGGCCAGAGCCGTAGCGGCACTTTTAGGAAGTAGACTGCAAATATGAAGATGCGGAACGGGTTGGGTTGGGGCGCGGAGCTGGTAGTGGCTTTGAGCTGGGTCTCTGCAGGCAACGTGGTGGCGCAAGGGACGAAGCTGTGGACAGTCTCGCGGTACGACGAGATGGAGCGCGGGACAACGAATGGCGTTGCGATCCGCAGCGATGGACGGATCGAGGCAGGACCGGCGATTTCCGCGCTGTATCAAACGGGCGGGAACTATGTGTGGTCGGTGGCGTCGGATGCGGCGGGCAACGCGTACGCAGGCATGGGCGGAACGACGGCGGGTAGCGCCGCGGTGGTGCGGATTCCACCCCAGCGAGCGAGCTCGCCGGGGACCCCGGTTGCGCCGGGCGGCAAGGCGACGAAGATCTTCGACAGCAAGGAGCTTGGAGTGCAGGCGGTTCGGCTGGGCTCCGATGGCCACGTCTATGCAGTGACATCGCCGGACGGCAAGGTGTACCGGCTGGGAGAGACGACGGCGGACGCGGCGGTGGTGTTCGATGCGGCGCAGACAGCGGAGAAGCCGAAGTATCTGTGGGACGTGGCACAGTCGCCGGCGAGTGCGGGTAAGGCTGGGGAACTTTATGTTGCTGCGGGTGCGCCGGCGGTGGTGTATCGCGTGCCCGCAGGTGGAGGCAAGGCGGAGGTCGCGTTTCGCACGGTCGATCAGCACATTC
>DASWCA010000326.1:0-4019 GCA_036390355.1 Acidobacteriaceae bacterium | reverse complement strand
CGGTGATGACCACGGGGACGTGGTGTGCCGACGGATCCAGGGCCAAGCTGCGATTAAAGTTGAAGCTAACGTCGACCCCGATGGGCGCCCGTTTCCCCGGGACGGTGAAGCCGACCTTGACGTCCGAGAGGATCGTGTTGTTCGCAATCACGATGCTGCCTCGACCGTCGGAATCTGGAATCTCGTCGAACACGCCGATGCAGTTACGCGTACAACCCACATTCACGTTGTTCTCGATCCGAATGTCAGCGCCGACAATGAATGCCATGAGCACCGCGCCGGAGTTGGTCGCAGTCGAAGGCTCCGCGCCTGAGGAATCGACGTCGTTGTCGAACACTTCGATGGAACCGGAAACAAGCAGCGGAGTAATCTGGATGTTGGTTCTGTCGCGCGAGTCGAACGGACCGATCTCCACACCAACGCGACGGAACTGCCCGGGAGCAAACAGCCGGCCGCGCAGCCCGGTCATCTTGTTGTTGTGGACGGACGCCCCGCCCGTGTAGGCAAGGTGCACCGCGACACCCTTGGCCCCATCGAAATGGAGATATTGGACGGTGATTTTCGGGCCTGGCTGTGTCGGTGGCATCTGGGCTGGCAGCGGGCTGTAGAATGGCCAATCCCCGCCACGGATCGTGGTCACAGGAGTGGCATTGCCAACGATCTCACCGCTGATGTCCACGTCGTTGCGTAATAGGACCCGTCCTGCGTCCCCAAAGTCAAACGTGCCGACAAGCAGAACGCTCCCGCCTTGATCTACAGCTGCCTGAACCGCGGGAACGTCCACCGCCGGATTGTTTTGACCCCCGACCACAGTTTGACCAGCGGCGACATGCGGGAGAAGGAGAACTGGCAGCGCAAAGAGCGCTATCCCGAGAAGGCGAATGATGGTAACCACTGCATGTACCGGGCGACGAGTCTTCAACATGACGTTATCCTCCTACCTCTATCACATCAACCGGAACCAACTGTGCCATTAGAAGAATAGAGACGCCGGTTATGAGGCCGCAACAACCAAGTCCGTCTAGATGCGCCCAAATGTGCTCATCGACTCATGCACTTGACCAATGTGGGGCTTGCGGGCATGGATAAACCACAGCCACTTCCCGAGCTGCGGAAGCCTATGGTGAGTGAACGCCTGGATTCCTGGAAAGAGATTGCCGCCTACCTAAAACGTGGCGAAAGTACCGTCCGGCGGTGGGAGAAAGAAGGTTTGCCTGTCCGTCGGCACGCGCATAAGAACAAAGCTTCAGTCTATGCCTATCCGTCCGAGATTGACATTTGGTGGAATGATGGCCGCGCCCGGCTGGACTCAATGGAGACCGCGGCCGCAGCCCGGCGCCGGAGAGTCATGGTGTGGGCGGCAGCAGGGTTGGTGGTATTTGGCGTGGGACTGGGATTGAATATGGCCGGAGTGCGCGACCGGCTGCTCGATTGGCCAGTCGCGGGCGCAGTCACTTCTATTGCGGTGCTGCCACTGAAAAACCTGTCGGGCGACCCCAAGCAGGACTACTTTGCGGACGGGATGACGGAGGCGCTGATCACCGAGCTGGGCAAGATCAGCAGCCTGCAGGTGCTCTCGTACCAGTCAGTGATCGGCTACCGGCAAACTACGAAACCGCTGCCGCAGATTGCGCGGGAACTCAAGGTCGATGCGCTGCTGGAAGGCGCCATGCTCCACTCCGGAGATCGAGTCCGCATCACGGCCAACCTGGTTCAGGCGGTGCCCGAGCGCCATCTCTGGGCGGAGGGCTACGAGTTTGACCAGCGGGACGTCCTGGCCGTGCAGGGGGAGGTGGTCCTGCGCGTTGCCCGCCAGATTCGGGTCAGGCTGACACAGCAAGAGCAGGCGCGTCTCACCGCCTCTCGACGCGTCGATCCGGAAGCCTACAAGGCCTACCTGCTGGGCCGCGCTCTCTTCCATCAGAAGCCACACACAAATGCGATGAAGGCGAAGGAATACTTGGAGAAAGCGATTGAGAAAGACCCTGCCTTCGCCCCCACCTATGGAAGTTTGGCCGAACTCTACGCCATCTCCGGGTGGCTTTTGACGAGAGACCCCAGAGGAGGGTATTGGGAAGCCCGCCCACAGGCACGGCAGTGGGCCGAAAAGGCGCTCAAACTGGACGACACGCTCGCCGAAACGCACGCCGCTCTCGCCTTGGTCACACAGCAGGAGTGGGACTGGGCGGGCGCGGAGCGAGAGTATCGGCGCGCCATCGAGCTCAATCCCAGCTATCCTGTGGCCCGCATTTGGTATGCCCTATACCTCATTGCCATGCAACGTCCTGAGGAAGCTATGGCCCAAGCCCAACGCGCCCAGCAATTGGACCCGGTATCACCGTCTATCAACACCTGGGCCGGCAAGGCCTACTCCTACGCCGGGCGGGTTGAAGAAGCAATGGCATCCTGGCAAAAGGCGCTGGAACTAGACCCGAGTTACGAGGAAGCGAGCAGAGCACTCGCCAGGACCTATGTGATTAAGGGGATGTACCAGCAGGCCATTGCAGAACTTCAGAAGGCACTGATCTTCAACGGGAGAGAGTCCCTTATTTTGGGGGCGCTGGCGCACGCGTACGCGCGAGCCGGTCAGCGGGAAGAGGCACTGAAGCTGGTGGAAGAATTGAAAAGGATTGCAGTAGAACGGAGAAACTTTCGGCTTTTCGGAATCATCTGGGCCTATGCGGGCCTCGGCGACAAAGAGCAGGCGTTCGCCTGGCTAGAAAGGGCCTACCAGGAGCATAGAGACCTAATCATCTGGCTCAACACGGACCCGATATTGGAGCCACTTCGCTCTGACCCGCGCTTCCACGACCTCGTGCGCCGCGTCGGCCTGCCCGCCAAGAGTCCGTCTCGGCCACGGTAATTCCAGCGCCAAGTACGCGAAGCCGTGATGGGATCGCCGCACTTCAGGAATCGCTCGATCGTGCGCTCTTCCACCGCGCGCTGAAATCGACCCGCCTCGCGAAGTTCCTCGCCGCGAGGCTGTGCGCAGCGCCAAAAGTAGGGGTCGGCTATGGCTCACCCCTGGCGACGGGCCGCGAGGGGTCGGCGCACCATTCGCTCCAGGAGCCTGGATAGAGGCGCGCGCCGCGCAGCCCCGCCGCCTCCATCGCGAGAAGGTTGTGGCAGGCGGAAACGCCCGAGCCGCAGTAGTGCACGACGCTTTCGGAATCGGCGCCGCCGAGGACGCCGGCGAAGTCCTGCCTGAGCGCCACGGCCGGCTTGAAGCAGCCGTTCGCGTCGAGGTTGTCGCGATAACAACGGTTGCGCGCGCCGGGAATCCGGCCACCCACCGGATCGAGAGTCTCGTTCTGCCCGCGAAACCGGTCGGGAGCGCGCGCATCCACGAGCACCGTGCCCGCATTATCGAGATGAGAGCGTACGTACTCGGCGTTCACCCAATTGCTGCCGGGCTTCCCGGCAAAACGCGCGAGCTGCGGCCGGGGCACCTCCGCGCTCTGCGGCCGCCCTTCGGCGGTCCATTTGTTCCAGCCGCCGTCGAGCACCGCCACGGGCAAATGGCCGAGCCAGCGCAGCAGCCACCACAGCCTCGCCGCGATCATGCTCCCTTGAGCGTCGTAGGCGACGACCTGTTTTCTCGAATCGACGCCCGCGCGACCCAACTTTTCCATGAGCGCATCGGGATCGGGCAGCGGATGCCGGCCGTTCCTCCCAGTCTTCGGCGCCGACAAGTCCTTGTCGAGGCGCAGGAACCAGGCACCAGGTATGTGCGAGCTTTCGTAGTCCGCGCGCCCGCGAGCGGGATCGGCGAGATCGTGCCGGCAATCGAACACCACCCAGTCCGGATCGGCAAGCTGCCGCGCGAGGATATCGGTGCTGACGAGCGCGGTGAGGATCATGCCGCTATCTTAATCGGAGTCAGATGGATTCTATGCCTTGGCCTGACAGAAATGGTTCTGTGATACTTTTCTGGCGCGGTGCTGACCGCGTCCGGTCTTTAAGGTCGCAAATCGCGATCTTAAAGAATCTCATTCTGCGCGCGAGAGCCTCTAGAGTTC
>DASWCA010000325.1:0-2908 GCA_036390355.1 Acidobacteriaceae bacterium | reverse complement strand
AGGTTGTGCTCTTCGATGCGCGCCTTGAGGAGTTCGTAGGAGTCGATGCGCTGCGAGCCGCCGATGATTTCGCCGTAGCCTTCGGGGGCGAGCACGTCGACGCAGAGGGCCTTGGTGGGATCGGCCGGGTCGGGCTGCATATAGAAGGCCTTGAAGGCGGCGGGGTAGCGATGGATCATGACGGGGCGGTCGAACTGGCTGCTGATGTAGGTCTCGTCGGGAGAGCCGAAGTCGTCGCCGTATTTGTGCGGAGCTTCGAGCTTGCCTTCTTTGTAGGCCTGGTCGAGCATGGCATGGGCTTCGTCGTAGGAGAGGCGCGGGAATCTGGGGGCAGCGGGAACCCAGGTCTCAGAGGCGAGACCTGGGGCACCCGACTCCGTGGTGGTTGTGGTGGGTGCGATGACGGCTTCGAGCTTGGTGATGTCGCGGCCGATGACTTTGAGGTCGGCGCGGTGGAGTTCGAGTACGCGCGTGACGATGTGGGTGATAAAAGCTTCGGCGAGCGCGAGCAGGCCGTCGAGGTCCATGAACGCTACCTCGGGCTCGATCATCCAGAACTCGGTGAGGTGGCGGCGCGTCTTCGACTTCTCAGCGCGGAACGTCGGGCCGAAGCTGTAGACCTTGCCCAGCGCCAGCGCGGTGGACTCGATGTAGAGCTGGCCGGACTGCGTGAGAAACGCGGGGTCGCCGAAGTAGTCGAGTTCGAAGAGCGTGCTGGTGCCTTCGCAGGCGGCGGGCGTGAGGATGGGCGGGTCGGTGCGGACGTAGCCGTTGGTGTCGAAGTACTCCTGCGCCGCGCGCATGATGGTGGCGCGAATGCGCAGGATCGCCGACTGCCGCGGAGTGCGGACCCAGAGGTGGCGATGCTCCATCAGGAAGTCGACGCCGTGCTCTTTCGGAGTGATGGGAAAGGGCGCGTCCGTCGGGACGAGGTGAACGATTTCAACATCTTCGACGTCGAGTTCGAAGCCGGAGGGCGCGCGGGAGTCGGCGCGAACCTTGCCGGTGACGATGACCGAGGACTCCTGCGTGAGCGACTTGACGCGGTCGAAGACCTCGGGCGGCACGGCGGCTTTGGGGACGATGCCCTGGATGGTGCCAGTGCCGTCGCGAAAGATGGGGAAGAGCAGCTTGCCGCTCTCGCGCATGTTGTAGAGCCAGCCGCGCAGGGTAACGGTTTCGCCTTCGTGGGCGGCGAGCGAAGAGATGGTGGCGATGGGAGCTGTATTTGTAACAGATTGTGTTGCGGATGTAGCGCTATCGGGCATCGGCTGCTTCTTTCGGGTCGTTTACGGTTACATATTCTGTGAATGGTGCGCGGATTGCGGGTTTGCAAATGTTCGGAACGCCTCTTCGGCCCTGCGGGTGATCGAGTCCGCAGACACATCGCGTTCACTCGCGATCTCGAGGATTCCGGGCGTCGCGGCGGGGAGCGTGGCGAGCGCGGAGGTGACGGCCGGCCAGTCGATGGCGCCGTCGCCAGGCCAGAGATGCTCGTCCTTCATGTCGGTGGTGTCGTTGAATTCCTTGTGAGCGAACGGGCCATGGTTGTCGTGCAGGTGAACCTGCGCGATGCGCGAGCCGAGAAGAGCAACGGCGCTGGCGACGCCGGAGTCGGGAGCAATTGCGGCATCCGCTGCGGACTGCGAGAGGTGGAGATGGCCGATGTCGAGGCAGACGCCGACCGAGTCGAAGCGGCCGGCCTTGATGATGTAGAGCAGATGCTCGGGCGTGGTGGCTTCACTCTGCAGATTCTCCAGCAGCAGGCGGACCCCGAGCGGCGAGGCGAAGGCCTTCAGATGCTCGATCGCAGTGATGGAGTGCTCGATGGCGGGCTCGTCCCACGCCGTGTCCTTGAGGCCGAGGTGGACGACGACGGCGGCGAAGGGGATCTGCTCGGCGCACTCGATGGCGCGCTTCACCTCGTCCATGGCGGCGATGCGGCCGGACTTGCGCTCGGAGATGAGGTTGAGGTTGGGAGCGACGTGGCGAGACCAGTTGTCGGGATCGCCGCTGCTCACCGCGCGGCCGCTATCCGAGATGTAAACCGGCTGGTGCAGGACGGCGCGGACGTCGTTGGAGCGGAACCAGGAGGCGGTCTCGCGCACGACCGTGGGCTCGGTGTAGTCGAAGTGATGACGCGCCGCGAAGACCTCTATGGTTTTAGCGCCGGCAGCGACAAGCGCATCCAACTGGCCCGGGTGGAGGCGATGCTGGAAAAAGACGTGGGTGGAGAGTCCGGGTTGCATACTGTCTTCTTAAGGTACAGCAGCGGCGGCTGTGATTTGCGTGAAGATTTCCGTGTGTCGGGACGGCTACAATCGGAGCGCGGATTTTCTTGAGTTTGAGGACCCGAGGGAAATATGAAAACACTTCTGCGGATGGTGGTGGCGGGTGGCCTGGGCTGGTTGGCCGTGACGAGCGTGGCGCAGACTGCGACGCCAGCAACACCTGCTCCAACAGCGGCTCCGGCTCCGGCGGCCGCTCGAACCGCTGCGCCCCTCACAGTGGATCAACAGCTTGCAGCGCTGCAGAAGAAGATGCAGGACTGGGCGCAGCTTGGCTACTACCGCGACCGGAATGCGACGCTGGCGGCTCCGGCGGCGGGCGAGCAACGGGTGGTGTTCTACGGCGACTCGATTACGGAGTTGTGGGGGCGGAGTTGGAAGGTGTCGTTTGGTGACAAGCCGTATGTGGACCGCGGCATCAGCGGGCAGACGTCGGCGCAGATGGTGGTTCGGTTTCACCAGGATGTGGTGGACCTGCATCCGAAGGTCGTGGTGATGCTGGCGGGAACGAACGATGTTGCGGAGAATACCGGGCCAATCACGCCGGATGCGACGTTAGACGACTTTCGCGCGATGCTGGAGATGGCGCGGGCGAACGGGATCAAGGTGGTGGTGGGATC
>DASWCA010000324.1:0-4417 GCA_036390355.1 Acidobacteriaceae bacterium | reverse complement strand
GTGGGATGGGGAGTTTGTGGTGGATGTATTTCAGGCGGGGGCTGGGGTGAGCTTCCATATGAATGCGAACGAGGTGATTGCGAATCGGGCGAACCAGAGGCTGGCTGGGTTCAAGGTCCGAGGTTCGAGCGTCGAGGGTGTGGTGAGCGAGGACGCTGCGGTTGTGGACGCTGAGGCGGCAGCGCTGGGGAAGTATGAGTGGGTTCACCCGAATGACCATGTGAACTATGGGCAGTCAACGAACGATGTGTTTCCTACAGCGATGCGGTTGGGGACACTGCTGGCGCTGGAGGGGTTGTATCCGGTGCTGGATGGGCTGGCGGGGAGCTTTGCGGCGAAGGGTAAGGAGTTCGATGGGGTGGTGAAGGCCGGGCGGACGCATATGCAGGACGCGACGCCGATCCGGCTGGGGCAGGAGTTTGCGGCGTATGGGGTGGCGGTGCGGAAGGCTGCGGAGAATATTCGGCGGGCGGCGGAGGGGCTGCGGGAACTGGGGCTGGGCGGGTCGGCGGTGGGGACGGGAATTAACACGCATCCGGAGTATCGCGCGCTGGCGATTGCGAAGCTGGCGGCGATTTCGGGGCAACGGCTGGTGCCGGCGGAAGATATGCGGTGGGCGATGCAGTCCTGTGGGTCGATGGCGGAGGTGAGCGCGGCGCTGCGCGGGCTGGCGCTCGAGGTGATCCGGATCGCGAATGATCTGCGGCTGATGAGTTCGGGGCCGAACACGGGGTTCAACGAGATTTCGCTGCCGAGCTTGCAGCCGGGATCGTCGATTATGCCGGGGAAGATCAATCCAGTGCTGGCGGAGCTGGCGGCGATGGTGGGGTTCCAGGTGGTGGGGAACGATACGGCCGTGGCGATGGCGGTTCAGGCGGGACAGCTTGAACTGAATGTAATGATGCCGACGATGGCGTACAGCGTGCTTCTGTCGATTGCTATTTTGACGAATGCGCTGCGCGAGCTGGATGTGCGGTGCGTGCAGGGGATTACGGCGAATGTGGCTCGGTGCGAATTTTATGCGCAGAGTACGGTGGCTCTGGCGACGGCACTGAATCCGTATATCGGGTATGCGAAGGCGGCAGAGTTGGTGAAGGAGTCGGTGGCGACGGGGCGGAGCGTGATTGAGGTGGCTCGGGAGAAGGGGGTGCTGAGTGAGGCGCAGATTGCGGAAATTCTCGATGTGGGGAAGATGGCGGGGGAGTAATGGGGTGGCTTCCTGGACGGACTAAAGACGAGTACTGGAAGGTAGGTCAGTGTGAAGTTCAGGGCAAACGAAGTCACCTATAACGCCGGCGGTCTCAACCAGTGTTGCAACGACCGGTTGAGACCGCCCCGTTTACGGGGAACAACGCGCCCCACCGGACCAATTCACTACCTGTAAGCCGACTTCCTAGTACGTAGGCTTTATATTAGTGGCAGACCCATCTTTCTCGTGAGTTCGTCTCATTCTTATTCCGGACATGTAGTTGCCGCAGCCTTAGAGCCGGAGCGCCCCACACGATGTATTGTCGTAAGCGTCGAAGCGGGGCTTATTCACTATTTGTGGCCAAGCCCTGACTGCCGCAGCGATCTGATGAAGATGCCTCCCACGACGGACCGCGCCTGAAAGCCCTCCTGCCTGCCGGTCTTCGTGTCGTACCAATCGGTAAGTGGGACACGGGTCGGGGTTTCATCCAGCCACTTTCCCAGCGGTGCGACCAGCGTGCGGAAAGTGGCATCGTCGTCAGCCAGTGTTGCCGTCCACAGCTCCCAGTCGAGCTTCGTGTAGTCTTTTCGGCTGTCGAGTGGGAGGCCGTACTGATTGAGCTTTGTCTTGTAGTACGCCAGCTCGGTGTTCTTTACTGACGTAGGAAAGAGCTTCAGCGCGAGCAAGTCGTCCCACACGAGGTTGTACTTCTGGCTCCATGTGTTCGTCGAGTCGAACGCAAGCTTGTAGTGGTCGCCTTCCTTTGCCAAGTCAATCCACTTCTTCGCCATCTCCTTCGACAGAGCCTTGTATTCTCTGGCCAGTTTGTCATCGCCGACTCCCTCTGCCATTTCCGCAAAGGCCCCGAGCGCGTCAATTGCCTTGATGGAGAGGTTTGCATTGTGCGCGAGATGACCGGCAAAGTCGTCAGTGGAGAGCTGGTTCTCCGGATCAAGACCCTTGTCTTTTAAATAGACCGCCCACCTGACCAGCAGCGGCCAGTACTGCTTTGCGAAGTGCCAGTCGCCCTGGACCCTGCCCATCGCTGCGATCATCAGCAGCATATTGCCGCTCTCTTCTACGGGCATCTGGTCGTCTTCGGTCTTCTCGCCGCCACCGTATACCTGGCCGTTGGCCAGCGGGTACGTGCCCAAGTCATGCGGCGCAAAGGGGAACTTCCATCTTGGCAGCGCGGCGTACTCCATCACCGGCTTCAGCTGCGCCTCCAGCAGCACCGGGTTGAAGTAGAGAAAGAACGGCGACGAGGGATAAAGCACGTCGACTGTTGCGATGCAGCCGTTGGAAAAGTTCTCTTTGGGGAACTGCAGCGGAGAGCCATCCATATCGGCAGCCAGGCCGTTGGCCGCCAGTGTCTGCCGGAAGGCAAGCGTCGCGAGCCGTGCATAGACTGCCCCGCCATCTTTCGTGAGCTTCGCGGTGAGCTGTTTGTCATATGCATCGAACTTCGACACCGCCGATGCATACCCTTGCATCGCCTCGATGAGCATTGCTTGCACCGTCTTGCCGTTACGCGCCCAGTACGGCCTGAGACGCCGGTTCAGATATTCGATTGCGAGAGGCTGCGTGAACGCAAGACCGACATGCCGCTCGACAGCCTGCGATTCGCTCACCTGCAGCTTTTCTGCCACGGCCAGCAGCGGGGCGCGATTGGCTTGCCGGGGCTGATCGAGATCGTCGTCGTGCGGGATGCCGCCCGTCTTGAAAAATTCGACCTGCGAATCAGCAGCGGTTGAAGTCATCGCCTGCGAGTCAGCCGGCACGACGAGGTGGAAGTATCCCCAGTCGGCGCGAAGATTGTCGCCGGCTCGAACGAGTGCCCGCTGCTCCAAGGAACCTACGCTCAAGATTTCCATATTGCCGACCCTGCCGCGGCGCCACGTTACCTGCTGATCCGCGGAATCAACCGCGATGCGCGCATCTACCCCCAGGTAGACCTCGATTGAGTGCGGCTTTCCGTCGGTTGCGGCCGCCTTCCATGTGAGATAGGTCACCGGCTGTGCGAGCAAGTCGAGATCCGTAGGGATACTGGGCGAGAGAAACGTCGCCTGCAGCCGGACTCCTGCAGCCTCAAACGTGTACTGAGTCTGCGTCGGCGTGATCTGCAACCCTGTCTGCTTCATAGCTGGAGTTGCGCCAGGACTGCGGCCCATCCAACGGTACGGTGTGCCGTCAATACGGACGAAACCACGCATCGGCATCTCGGTGCCGGTCCAATGCCTCGTATTTTGGTCGGTAAGATTGTCTGCCATCGACCAGACGCTGAAGTAGGGGTCAAAGGCGATGAGAGGAGTGGCGGGGTTGCGCTCGTTTTGAGCTGTTGCGAACGGAGAGATGGTAAGGAGGGCAGCCAGGGCAAGGATCTTCAGGGCCATGCAGAGCAGGCTACCGCACAGTCCTCATGTACCGCCACTCTGTATGGGCAGAACACATGAATGAAATGCAACGTCGAATGGCGACAAAGATTAGTACCCGGACGCGTGCATCTGGCCCGCCTTGGCCAGACAGGTCGGCTTGTGTGAAATGATCCGGGTCGCTTCCGAATAATCCGGAAGTAATCCCGTAGTGCCCGGTAAATCTGGTTTTCGACCCTTGACTTCGTGGCATAACGTTGCCTGATACCCAGATTCTGCGGGAGCCCCGGGGTTATTTCTGGCGGCCGAAGCGGTAGACGAGGCCCATGTTGAAGCCGACGTTGTTCTGCAGGTTTCCGCCGAAGGTGGTGCCGAGGTAGCTGGGCGCGATGCGGAAGGCGAGGTTGGGGTAGACGTTGAGGTCGAGGTTGCCGCCGACGGAGAATGCGGGGCGCGCGTTGGTCGAAGGATAGAGGCCGAGATTTGCGGCGGGTATGCCCTTGGTGTCGCCGTCGAACTTGCCGATCGCGGTTCCGCCGAGCGCGAAGACGCTGACGGCATATTTCTGCTGCAAGCGCACACGGTAGGTCGGGCCGGCGAGGAACGGGTACTCGGAAATCTGCGGGTTGGGGATGTTATAGATCGTGTTGCCGACCTTGGCGTTGCCATAGCCGCCGCGCAACTCGCCGGTGATTCCGAGCTTCTGGTTGAGGTAATACGTGGTGTTCATCCAGAATGCGATTTCGCTGTTCTTCTGCAGAGTCTGCCCGGAACGGAAGCGGATATAGCCACCGCCACCGCCGACCTCCCAGCGATGGGTGTAGGTTTCCGTGATCTGCTTCGCGATGCGCGCCCT
>DASWCA010000323.1:0-15406 GCA_036390355.1 Acidobacteriaceae bacterium | reverse complement strand
CGTCACCTCCTTTGTGGCTGCGCTCGTGCAGCAGCCGGATGGCTCCTTCACGTCACTCTCCGGAAGCGTTGGCGCGACTGGAGCGTTCGAAATCCCCAATGTGCCCGCAGGATATTACTGGTTGAGAATCGCCCCGCGCGGAACCTATTGGACAAGCAGCAGCACCTTCGACATGGGCAGCGACATCTTCAGTCCAGTCACCAACTTCACCACGCCAACGGTTTCCACAACATCCATCAGCTTCAACTTCACGTCCTTGGACCCAGCGCCTGCAAGCGGCCTGTTGCAATTCGATACTCCCGATGGGCCGTTCCCGCGCTACTCAGCCTCTACCAATCCAGGTTCCACCACATCCCTCGGAGGGCTTTCGGTTGGCAGCAACATTGATTTCTCGGTGATCAGGAATGGGTTCGTCAGGCAGTACGAAGCGGCCTCATTTGGGCCCGTAAACGGATATGTACTCGGCCCGGAGCTCACGCTATCGAATCTGTCCTTGACGACCGGTGGATTCAATACCATCAGCGGAGCATTGAATCCCGCGGTTCCGGCATCGATCAACCTGAGCGTCAAGGGTTCCGCGTGGGCACCGCTGTTCGATCGTATTGCGCCAACTGCTCCAACTGCGACGGCAGGGGGCTTCTACCTCTCCGTACAGCCCTATATTGCCGCTGCCGGCCCGAACATGTTGGCCTCAGTTCCGATCGACCTCATCTGGCCGAAGGAAAACACCCAAATCGGTGTCTTCTTCAGGACAGGTGTCTGCTCGGCGAATCCGCCTTTCACCACCGATGTGGACGCCGGCACTGTGCAATACAGCGATCCATTCCCCGCCGCCTGGAGGCGCATCTTCCGCGTGTGTCAGAGCGCTTCAGTAAATGTTCCAGTGCCGGGAACCAGCCAGCCCCAGAGCATCGATTTAGGCAATAATCAAACGACCGCGTTGCCAACCACGACGGTCAAACCGCTGCTTTCGGGCGTGCTGAACCCCAAGATCAACGGGGCCGACCTCTTCACGGCAACCACTGTTAACAGCACAGCGGTGACGCTCAGTTGGGACCCGCCCGCGATTGGCACACCGTTCGGCTATAACGTGGCGATCATGAGCCCAATTGCATCGCCGACCGGCACCATCCATTACTTTTCCTTAACAACCTTGAGCACAGCAAAGACCTCGATGACAATACCGCCCAACGTCCTGGGGCCCGGTAAGACTTACATCTTTGTCATCACATCGTTGGCCGATGGAAAGGCCAATATGGAGACGAGCCCACACCGATCCTCGCTTCCCATTGCGAATGCTGACGTGATATCGGCACCGATAACGACAAACTAAAGCGACCGGAGCGTACGGGTTGACGAGCGAAGCTGGAAACGATGTCATCCAGCCTCAAACCTCTAGTAGGTAGAACCGCACGCGATGTACGCGCGTTCGTTCGTACTCGAAGATCAATCTGGGGCTGGCGATTGGGCCGGTGCGCCGGACGGGAGGCGTTGTCCAAGGCGGAGCGGTTGAAACTGGCCGTCGAGGTGAGCTTCCAGATTTTCTGCTACAACATCCACTGCATGAAGCTCGAGCCAACATTGGTGAAATCGAACGCATGCAGGCCGAGCTGGCTGGTAAGTTCCTTGCACGCCAGAATCCCGCGAACACTGTTTCCCTGGGCATCCAGCTTCGGCGAGTACACGCCGATGCCGATCTGGCGGTTGACTACCCCGAAGATGCCTCCAGCGACGCCGCTCTTCGCCGGCAGGCCCACCTCGTAGGCCCAGCCGCCCGCGTAGTCGTAGAGTCCGCAGGTGAACATGATGGTCAACATGTATTTCAGGTACTGGAAATCGAATACCTGTTTGCCGCTGATCGGATTTCTGCCCATGTTGGCTACGGTTGCAGCCATCATTGCCAGGTCTTCGCACGTCACCAGCACGGAACACTGGGCGAAGTATTGCTGCAGCGATTCATGCAGGTATTCGTCGATGACTTCGAAGTTGCGCATCATGTAGGCGATGGCGCGATTGCGGTTACCGGTCAACGTTTCGGACCGCATCACCTCATAATCGATCCGCAAGCGCCGGTGGGCCGCGTCGCTCATGCGGTCGACGAAGTCCTGAATCCCCTCCTCGACCGGCGCTCTCTTGATCAGCGACGAGACAGCGATCGCGCCTGCGTTGACCATCGGGTTGAAGGGCCGCGACTTTGCATCCAGCTCGATCGAGTTGAACGCTTCGCCGCTCGGCTCAACCCCAACATGCTTGAATGTCTTCTCCAGGCCGCATTGTTCCAGCGCCATCTGGAACGCAAACGGCTTGCAACAGGACTGGATGGTGAATTCCTTGCCGTAATCCCCCGCCCGAAACACGCGGCCATCCGTCGTGGTCACGCATATGCCAAAGTGGGCGGGATTGGCCTTGCCCAGTTCGGGGATGTAAGTCGCCACCACTCCATCGTCGACGTCCTTGTATTTCTCGTAGATTTTGTCGAGGATGGCCTGAAGCCGCGACCCGTTTTCCTGCTTCATGTCGTTCAGGGATGTGGTGTTCCGAGATGTCTCGGTGCTCGCGGCGCTATCCATCTTTGCCAAACTCCGTACGCTGGAATAAGAGAAGCGGGACCGGCAGAGAACTTTTGATGAACTTTTAATTGTGTGGAAGGCATGAGTTTATCGGCAACCTGCCTGTGGGTCAATCGCGTGCTGCAGATTGCCGGACAGTTTGCAACATGAGGTGGATAGAATCGAATGCGATGGCGACGCGTGTTCGTTCGTATTCGAAGATCAATCTGGGGCTGGCGATTGGGCCAGCGCGGGCGGACAGCTTCCATGAGCTGACGACGCTGTATCAGACGCTGGCACTGCATGATGTGGTGACGGTCGAGGTGGGGAGAGGTTCCAGGCGCCAGGCGCCAGGCGCCAGGGACGAGCGGCAGGGTGAGATTGCGCTGACGACGAATCATCCGGGTGTGCCGACGGATGCGCGGAATACGGCTTGGAAGATGGTGGAGCTGGCACTGGCGCGGATGGGCGCGGCGGCAGAGGTGGCGATCCATATTGAGAAGGAGCTGCCCGTGCAGGGTGGGATGGGCGCTGGGTCGGCGAATGCGGCTGCGGCGTTGATTGGGCTGGAACGGGAGCTAGGGGTGGCGCTGCCCGAGGCGGATCGGTTGGGGTTGGCGGCGGAGGTGGGGTCGGATGTGCCGCTGTTTCTGGTGGGCGGGGCGGTGCTGGGGACGGGGCGCGGGGAGTTGGTGTCGGCGATGCCGGACCTGCCGGCAACCTGGTGCGTGGTGGCGGTGCCGGAGGTGGGGGTTTCGACTCCGCGGGCGTTCCAGGAATGGGACGGGTTATGCGCGGAAAGGGCCAGCAGGTTGACTTCCCCTCCCCAACCCGATAGGCTGAAGGAGTTGAGTCACGTTTATGCGTCTGTTTTAGGGTTCCGCCCCGCGACAGAGCAAGCGTCTGACACATCCGGTATCGTTCGTGGCCCCGAATCTGAGGGCATCACACCGAACGGTCTTGCCGAGAATGCTCTTCTCGCGCTTGTCCGCACCGGGATCGAAAACGACTTCGAACAAGTCGTCTTTCCTCAGTATCCCCTCCTGCGTGAAATCAAGCGTTTATTGATGGGTGCCTCGGTTGGTCTGTCTCCTGGAGACGATCCGGCTGATGCGAGCGGCAATGCGTTATACGCGGCGCTCTCGGGGTCAGGCTCCGCTTTGTTCGGCCTTTACCGGACCGAAGCAGACGCAAAGGCAGCTCAACAACGTGTCCGGGCTTCCGGCTGCAAGGCAATCCTCACGGAAACCTTGCCCCGGCAAGAGTACTGGCGCAAAATGTTCGCAGAGTGATGATTGCCGGGTGGGAACACCGGCAGCCGTACTGGGCGATCGGCTGGCTGTAAGCTGGGCGATTCGACCAAGAGTTTCAATCACTGGGCGATCGACTAATGGTAGGTCAAGTGCCTTTGACGCACTTTGTCTAGGTTCGAATCCTAGTCGCCCAGCCAGAAAGTCGACGCGCAGGTACGACGAGAGCGAATGAAAGGTCTGCGCAAGCCAAATGGCTATGCAGGCAAATACGTAGGGTTCTTTTCGTCGGCAGCAATATGCCGCGGAAGTTGGACGGATTTTGGATTTTGCAGAGACCGCCGCAATAGGCGGGAATTGTAAGGGTTCAGAAGCAAGAAGTTTGAAGAGCCAAGTCTGATTATTTCGCAGGGCGAAGTAGCGACGCCGCAACAAGGCGCCGTAAGACGTAAAGCAGCAGGAGCTACCAAGGTCAACCAGCCTGGAGGGTTTCGACGTGAACAACCAAGACACGACTGCGGTTCTTTCCCCTATTTCGGAGCGGGCTGAGGAGTCAGAACAAAATCCTCAGCCTGCGCCAAAGCCATCCATGGGCGGACAAAAGCCCGCTCCGGATGGAGCAAAGCCGGCTTCGGAGCGGAAGCGCTCTCCCAGGCTGAACGAAGACAAGCGCTTCAAGATTTTCTGCGGATCGGCCAATCGCGCACTCAGCGAGGAGATCTGCAAGTTTGTCGGTGTGCCGCTGGGCGAGTCAAAGCTCCAACGGTTTGCCGACGGCGAAGTTTACTTTCAGTTGCTCGAAAACGTGCGCGGAGTGGACGTCTTCCTAGTCCAGCCCACATGCCGCCCGGTAGATGAGCACCTGATGGAACTGCTGATCATGATCGACGCGCTGAAGCGCGCATCAGCAGGGAGAATTACGGTTGTCATGCCGTATTACGGCTACGCCCGGCAGGACCGCAAGGACCGGCCGCGCGTCGCCATTACGGCAAAGCTGGTGGCGGATCTGCTGAGCACAGCCGGTGCAAACCGGGCTCTGCTGGTCGATCTCCACGCAGCGCAGATTCAGGGCTTTTTCAACATCCCGGTCGACCACCTGTTCGCAAGTCCGGTGCTCGTCAGCTATTTCCGGGATCTTGAACTTCCCAATCTGACGGTCGTTTCGCCGGATGCGGGAGGCGTGGAGCGCGCGCGCTTCTTCGCCAAGAAGTTGGAAGTTCCGTTGGCCATCGTCGACAAGCGGCGGACCGACATGAACGTAACCGAGGTGATGAACGTGATCGGCGATGTCGAGGGCCGCACGTGCCTCATCCTCGACGACATCATCGATACCGCCGGAACGCTGGTGGGAACGGTGGAAGCGCTGCTGGCCCAGGGCGCGAAGAAAGTTTACGCATGCGCGTCGCATCCGGTGCTCTCGGGCCCGGCAGTGGAACGCATCGCGAATTCACGGCTGGAACAACTGGTCGTGACGAACACCATTCCGCTGCGCGAAGAGGCGCTCGGAGTACCGAAGATCAAGGTGCTTTCCATCGCCGGCCTGCTTGGCCGCGCAATCGAGAGCATCCACATGGAAACCAGCGTCAGCACGCTGTTCAACTAGAAGCAGTGGTCAGTTGTCAGTGATCAGATGTCAGTTGGAAAGACGCAAGTGCAGTTTAGATTCAGCGGCAATTGCCGCAAAGGGAGCGGAGTCAGACAGGACTGGGGTAGTTTGCTTTCAACTAACAACCAGCAACCAACAACTGTCTTATCCGTGCCCGAAAGGATGATTCACCATGGCAGCAACCTCAAGTATTCCCGCCGTCGTCGCCACGCCCCGTGAGGGCCGGTTCAACAAGAACGCCGCACGCCGCGTCCGCGTCGAAGGCAAAATTCCCGCAGTCGTCTACGGAGCAGGACAGGAGTCCGTCGCCGTCGCCGTCGATCCTAAGATCATCACCAAAATTCTTCACTCCGATTCCGGCCACAACACCATCTTCGACCTCGACGTAACCGGCTCGGCCGTGGTCAAGGCGATGATCGTCGACTGGCAGCGTGAGCCCATCAAGGGCGCTCTGTTGCACATCGATCTCAAGCGCATCGCGATGGATAAGGCGATGCGAGTCTCGGTGCCCATCCAGTTGGTCGGCGTGCCGGTCGGTGTTAAGGCCCAGGGCGGCATCCTGGAGCATGTGCTGCGCGAGGTCGAGATCGAGTGCCTCCCCAGCGACATCCCAAGCCATCTGGACGTCGATGTCTCGGCGCTGGAAATCAACGGTTCGATCCACGTCTCCGACCTGCCGCACTCCGGCTCGATCAAGTTCCTCGGCGACGAGGGCGCGACGGTTGCGCATGTCAGCGTGATCAAGGAAGAGGCTCCGCCGGTGGAAGAGGTTGTCGCTGCTACGACAGAACCGGAAGTCGCCAAGAAGGGCAAGGGCGAGGAAGCTGCTGCACCCGCGGCCGATGCGAAGGCCGACGACAAGAAGAAGAAGTAGAGAAAGACAGTTGTTAGTTGTCAGTTGTTAGTTGAAGAACGCGGTTGGTTCAGATTGAGCGGCAAATGCCGCAAATGGAGTGGAGATAAGACGAGTTGCCGGGGCTGTCACTAACAACTAACAACCAGTAATTAACAACTTTCTCCAAAGGAAACGCGGCGTGAAACTGATCATCGGTCTCGGCAACCCCGGTATCGAGTATCAGTTCACCCCGCACAACGCCGGCTTTCTCGCGGTGGATCGCATTGCGGAGGTTTGCAACGCCACCATCGCGAATCGCCGGGGCAGGGCGCTTACGGGGAAGGCCACGCTGGCAGGACACGAAGTTCTGCTGGCCAAGCCGGAGACGTTCATGAACCTCAGCGGGCTTTCCGCAGCCGCGCTGGTTCACGAGTTGGAGATTCCGATCCCGTCGGCCTCCCCAACGCCAGACCTGATCGTGATCTACGACGACCTGGCGTTTCCGTTGGGCCGCTTCAAGATTGCGGAACGCGGTTCGGCGAACGGGCACAACGGAGTGAAGTCCATCTCCGGTGCGCTGGGCACGGAAGAGTGGTTGCGCATCCGCGTCGGCGTTGGGAAACCACCGTTGGCGGATGGCAGGGAGATCAAGTCGGGCGGCAAGGAATATTTGCTGACACCGATGCGCAAGCAGGAGCTTGCAGTGCTGGATGAGGTGCTCGACCGCGTACGAAGCGCAGTTGAGGCGATTCTCACCCGAGGGGTGAGCGCCGCGATGAACGAATTCAATAGAAGCGAGTTGTAAGTTGTCAGTTCTCAGTTATCAGTTGAAAGACAAAGCGCAGGTTGTCGACGGGTCGGTTCTCAACTGAGAACTGACAACCGAGAACTTCGTAGTCAAACATTCCAGACCGCGCCGGGACAGAACACACGCCGGCACGGTGCGAAGCAGAACTTCGCAGAAAGAAGTAACCGAAAATGAATAATCGCACCTACGAAATCATGTTTATCGTTCGCCCAGACGTGGAAGAGGCCGATCTCGACAAGTTGATCGAAGGCTTCTCCGCCAACATCACCGCCGGAGGCGGCGAGATCAAGTCGGTCGAAAAGATGGGCCGCCGCCGGCTCGCCTACACCGTTCGCAAGTTCAACGACGGCTTCTACGTGCTGCTCAACGTGGCCGCGCCGGGCAGCCTGATCGCCGAGATCGAGCGCCGTCTGCGCGTCTCCGAGCCGGTGATCAAGTTCATCACCGTGCGCATGGACGAGGAAGAGAAGCGCCTGGCGAAGGTGAAGGCCCTGCGCGATTCCAAGGTGAAGCGCAGCGCCCAGCCGATTCCGCCGCAGGCCGCACCGGCAGCCGTCGCTCCACCCGCAGCCGCATCCGAAGCTCCTGCGGCTGCCGAAGCATCCGCTCCCGCCGAGTCTGCAGCCCCTGCCGCCGAAACTGTGGCGACTGCAGTCTAAAACGACTGCGCCGCGAAGAGAATTTTCGAGGAAGCTTAGCGACCTCGACTGGAAGATTCAACCTCCGCACCCGCTTCCAAACCCGGCTTACCCAGCGGGCGTTCAAAGACTCCATCGCGAGCCTGGAGCGGGATCGGCATAACTGGAAAGACATGAGAGGAAACACGAAATGGCTGACGAAACAAGCGTAGCTCAATCCGAATCCAGCGCACCGCAATCGGCACCCGCACCTAGACCCTACACTCCGCGTCCCGCGTATGCAGGCCCGGGTGGCGGCTCACGTCCGCCTCGTCCGGCAGGCGGCCCGGGAGGCCCCGGAGGTCCCGGCGGCGGTCCTGGCGGACGCAAGTTCTTCCGCCGCAAGAAGGTCTGCAAGTTCTGCACCGAGAAGATCGACGCCATCAGCTACCGCGATGTCCGCCTGCTCCAGGGCTTCGTCGCCGAGCGCGGCAAGATCGTCCCTCGCCGCCTGACGGGCGTTTGCACCCGCCACCAGCGCAAGGTCTCGCTCGCTATCAAGCAGTCGCGCAACATCGCCCTGCTCGCCTTCGCCGCGCGGTTCTAACTTACGTGCCGCCGGACGAACGTGCCCGGCCACAGAAATCTCGGAGAACACCCAATGGAAGTCATACTGAAAGAAGACGTTATCAAGCTCGGCAATCGCGGCGATGTCGTGAAGGTCGCGGACGGCTACGGGCGCAACTACCTGCTGCCCGGCAAGCTCGCGATTGAGGCGACGGCCGCCAACAAGGCTGTCATCGAGCAGATGAAGGGCTCGGCCGTCCGCAAGCTCGCCAAAGAGAAGATCGAGGCCGAAGAGCTTTCCAAGAAGCTTGAGGCTGTCGAACTCACGTTCGAGCGCAAGGTTGGCGAGAACGAGCATCTGTTCGGCTCGGTCACCTCTGGCGACATTGCCCATCAGCTTGAAGAAAAGGGCTTTAGCATCGATCGTCGCAAAATCTCGCTGGAGGAGCCGCTGAAGACCCTGGGCGAGTTCCACGTCCCCATCAAGCTGCACCGCGAGGTCACCACGCACCTCAAGGTGACGGTGACGGGTGATCAACCGGACGACGTAGCCGAACCCGCCGCATAGTTCTCACCATATGTTCGCTTACAGAGAAGGGCGCATCTCCAGAATTCTTGGGGTGCGCCCTTTCTTATTTTGTCGGATAAGCCACTGAAATCGAACATAGTTGCACAGAAACGGTTGGCCGGGGAATATGGCTATGATTTTTCCTTTAACTATGCAAGATTTTGCGTATTAGTTCTCTAAAGGCATCCGTTGAAACATTATTGATCGACCGTAACCTACATCTTTTGTGGTATCTGACAAAAAGGAAGACCTCCCGTCGATTGGCACGGCAAATGCTAAGAAGTAGGGCAAACGCTGAAACTCTTTGGTGGCTGCTTCACCTTTGGTTGGTACAACTCACTCCAGATCTACGACAAGGACCCTAATGACCTTCTCAAGAAAGATTCTCTCCCTCTGCTCTGTTGGCATCCTCGGATTGGCCAGCACCGCCGTTGCGCACGCCGACGCAATCGGCGCCAGCGAAACATTCACATTCACCCAAGGTGGCAGCCTCGCCGCCACGCCGGGGAACTATGGCACTGTCAAAATAACGCAGACCGCAACCGGAGTGGTCACGGTTCTCGTAACTCTGGCAGAGCCCGGAGAGTACTTCGCCGGCACAGGTGCAGGGAACGCTCTGGACTTCAACCTGATTGGTGACCCTTCCATCACCATTGGCAACTTAACCTCGGGCTTTCAGGCAGGTCCGGCTCCCGCGGCAGGTAATCCCTTCGGAAGTTTTGACTATTCCGTGAGCTGCAACTTCTCGGGCGGCGGTTGCAATACCGGCGCAGGAGTTGGCAATACTGCCGGCCCGCTGAGCTTCACCGTCACTGACGCTCTGGGCGTAAATCTCTCCGATTTCTTCGCTCTGAACGGCACCAACTTCTTCTCAACCGACATCTTCATCGGGAACACTTCGACCGGAGTTGGTAATACCGGCGTTGTGGCCACCCTCGGTGGAACTCCCAATGTCCCGACTCCCGAGCCGTCTTCCCTGATGCTTCTCGGAACGGGCATCATCGGAGCGGCTGGTATGCTTCGCAAACGCATGATCCCCGCCGCGAACAACGGCTAATCATTCTGGGCTCTGGTGGACGAAACTGTCCTCTGGAGCCCAGCAGACTTTGAACGAATGTACTACTTCCTTTGTTGAGTTTGACGACAAGCCAATTTTCCAAGAATGGACTTCTCCATGATGCTGTCAAAAAAACTCCTCTCTCTCTCCTGCCTGCTTCTCTTGTCGTCTGCCGGCGTCGCCCGCGCAGATAGCATTGTGTTCTCCGGGGTGATCGACCTCTCCGGATTTGGCTTTGGTGCGGTCCCGCGCGACCTCTCCATGTCGACGAACAGCAGCACCGAAAGCGGCTGCATCAAGCCCGACGGAAGCGGCGGACTTATCTCCGGCGCCACGGCTTGCGCGGCAGGAGACGGCGCGACTGGTGGCGATGAGGCCAATCCCATCGGCAACCCGAAGAACCTTGCGCCTACGTTGGCCTCGCTGAACATCACCAGCGGAAGCCAGTTAGGCATCCTCTTCGACGCGGTGAACCCTGGTAGCGTGTCGGCTCTCCCGTCTACCTCGTTGACTTTGAAGCTCTACGACGGCACGACCAACACTCTGCTGTACATGGTGTCCGGAACCTTTACCAACCTGGCCACATTCTCGGGAAATGGTCAAAGCGAATATCTCTTTACGCTCGATCAGAGCGCAGTGAATAGCTTCAATGCGTTCGTCGCAGGCAATTACACCGACAGGATCGCCCTCGATTCGACGATCATCTTCGGCGGCGCCGGCGGACCTGAGAGCTTCGCCCTCGTCAGGCTGACCCCCGAGCCGTCCTCACTGCTTCTGCTCGGCACAGGCATTGTCGGCCTGGCCGGTCTGATGCGGTGGCGCATGACTCTCGGCGCGAACCGAAGCTAGTTTCAAGCTTTAGGAGTGCGGCGACGTCTGCCCCACTGACATGCCAAGTCGATAACTGGAGCTCAAAAGGTGCACAAAATCCGCAACTTGCGGAATGTGCGCCTTTATTTTGCTTGTTCGTAGTTTTCCATCCCCTGAATAGTCTTGCCCAATTCCTCAATTTCTCAGCAACCCGCCAGAGCATCCTTTTCCAGCCGCTCACCCCTCCTATTTACCTATTAGCCTGGGAATTCCCGGCAAGGCAGGCCATACCGGCGGACGATACGAAGTTCCAACGGAATACTTTCTCCGAAAGGACTTTGCTCCCCATGTCAAAGAGGACACTCTCTCTCAGTTGCGTCGCGGGGATTGCTCTCACCTCGGTCTTCGCAGCTTCGGCAGCACGCGCAAGTACATTCACCTATACAGCCAGCGGTACAGGGGGAGATGGTCCCGAATCCGCTTCGGCAACCATTACCACCGGCGCTAACTCACTTGTCGTTTCGCTCTCCAGCCTGATTGCAAACCCGACCTCGGCTGGCCAGGAAGTGAGCGGAATCTTCATCACCTTAGGCAGCGCGCCAACCTCGGATAGCTTGTCCAGCAGCTCGGGCACCCTGATCGATATCTCTCCCGGCGGGACAGTGACGTCGGGTGGCAGCGCCATCACTCACTGGGGAACGTCATTTTCAGGCTCGACGGTCTGTCTCGAGACGGCGGGAGACTGCGCAGTCGGCGGCAAGCCGATCGATCTGATCATCGGCTCCGGCCCCTATGCCAACGCAAACCCGTCCATCACGGGGCGCGATCCCCAGATTCAGGGTACTGGCACGTTCGACCTGGCAATGCTGGGCATCACGGCCAACACATCGGTCACCGGGGTGACGTTTGAGTTCGGCACCGGGCCGGATTCCTCGCTGGTGGGGGTTCCGGTTCCCCACACCCCTGAGCCGTCTTCACTCATTCTCCTCGGCACTGGAGCAATTGGAGCAGGCTTCCTGCTTCGCCGGCGAATGATCGCCTCGGCAACAGAACGGACCTAGCAGCAGACACAGCGCATTGGGTAATTCGTAAGCGTGGCTTTCTTCTCCGGAAAGCCACGCTTACTTATTCGTATTTGAGAGTCTCGACCGGGTCGAGGCGCGCGGCGCGGTTTGCCGGAACAGTCCCGAAGATCACGCCAACGATCACCGAGGTGGCCAGCGCGACCGCGGCTGACCGCCAGTCCGTCGGAATCTTGTAAGGCGTCAGCAGGCCCACCGAAATAGGAATCCCCAGCCCCAGAATCGTGCCGACAATCCCGCCGGAGAGCGACATAAACACCGCCTCGGTAAGGAACTGCAGCCGTATCTCTCGCCTGGTTGCGCCCAGCGCTTTGCGGATGCCGATCTCCCGGATGCGCGCCTGCACATTGGCCAGCATACTGTTCATGATGCCCACGCCGCTGACAACGAGGGTAATCGAAGCCGCAACCAGCAGCACCCAGGTAAGAATGTCGGCTATCTTTGCCATGTCGGCGAGGATGTCCGTCAGTGTCTGGGCGCGGTAGACGCTGTTGGGCCGGTGCCGGCTCTGGATCAGTGCGGTAATCTGGGCAGCTGCCGGCTCGACCATATTGGAGTCGGCCATCTTGAAGAAGATTTCCTTGAGATTATCCGTGCCGGTAAAGTACCGCGCGACCTCATACGGAATCAGGATGGTCTGATCGCTGATCTCCGACTGGCCATGAGTATCAATACTCTCCTTGAAGACACCCACGATGGTGAGAGGAATCCCCCGGATCGCGATGTTCTGATCGATGGCGGCCTGCGCACTGCCGTAGAGCTGGTTCGCCAACGGCAGATTCAGTACCGCAACCTTCGCGTGAGCGGCTGCATCCTGGTCATCGAAGAATCGCCCGGAAAGCACGACCAGTCCGCGCACATCCTTGTACTGCGACGAAACGCCCAGCAGCATGGTGTCCTTGGTGATGCCGCCGCCCATGCTGATGCGCTCATGGTCCTCGAGCATCGGCGAATGGGCAATGATGCCCGGCACCGTATCGTCCACCGCATCCATGTCCTCGCGGGTCATGTAATCGGGCGAGCTGGTGTTGTCGGGGCCGATAATGCTGCCGCCGCTGTACTGCATCTCGATCTTGTTGGGACCGAGGCTCTCGATGGTCTTGAGCGCATATTCCTTGCCCGTGAGACCCACCGTCACTACGAGGATGATCGATGCCGACCCGATCACCATACCCAGCATCGTCAACAGAAATCGCGCCTTGCTGGCGCGGAAACTGTCGACGGCCAGCGAGATGATCTCGCGGAACATCATCGTGCTGCGCGCGCTCGCCAGCGTTCTGTCGAACGATGTCTTTTCCGGAGCCGGCTTGGGCACGCTTGTAGTCGCCATCAGAGAATCCACACCTTTGGGTATTAGACGCCTTTCCATAGGTCGGCGGTGCAGGCATTCCCGCCACTTCGCAAACGACCGACCACGGATGAACACGGATGAGAACGGATAAGGAACAGAATACTTAAGAAATCCGTTTTATCCGTGTTCATCCGTGGTCGGTTCCTGTCTTCAGGCGTTCCCACCGGCCGGACTTGCCCGACCGGAAGATCGCTTCGATGACAGCCATATTCCCGATCGCGTCTTCGACGGGAACGGGCACCTCGGTGTCGTTGAGAATCGCCATCGAGAAGGCATCGCCCTGCAGCGTGTATTGGTCGCAGACTGGAAACGTTTCCGTCGTGATGCCGCCGCCGAAGAGGTCGCTTCCCGAGTCGATGAACAGCCGTGTCGGCCGGTCGGGCGGCGCATTCACCGGAATCTCCAGCTCGATGCGCCCCTTCGCGCCAAGGAAATGGATGCGCTGGTAAGGGACTAGTTGCGTGCTGCAGGTAAAGATTGCCTGGCCGCCGGCAAAGTCGAGAATCGCCGAGGTAAGCCGATCGGTGCGCATTTGCGGATCGCGGTCGATGGCAGCGACGACACGTGCCGGCTCGTCTGCGAATGCGAAGCGCGCCGCCTGCACAAGGTAGCAGCCGATGTCCATCAGCGCGCCGCCGCCCGCGTCCACCTTGTTGCGGATATTTTCCGGATTGACGTTGTAGTAGCTGAAGAATCCCAGGACCGAGCGCAGCGAACCGATGCGGCCCTCGTCAAGCAGCTCGCGCACGCGAAGCCACTGCGGATGGCGGCGCACCATAAACGCCTCGCCGATCTTCACGCCCGTGCGCGCACGGACGGCCAGCAGCGTCTCCGCCTCGGCCACGGTCAGGCTGATGGGCTTCTCGCACAGCACATGCTTGCCCGCCTCTGCAGCCTTGATGGTCCAGGGAACATGCAGATTGTTCGGCAGCGGATTGTAGATGGCATCGATATTCGGGTCGGCGAGCAGCTCTTCGTAGGACCCGTAGGCGGTGGCAATCCCCAGCGCAGCAGCCGCTTCCCGTGACTTCGCAAGATCACGCGAGGCAATGGCGTCGATCGAGGTAAATTGTCCCTGCTGCATGCCGGGAATAACCTTCTTGATTCCGATAGCGGCGGTGCTGAGGATTCCCCAGCGAATTCTCTTTGGCATCGTGGCTAATCATAAAGCCAGACCCTGGGAGAATGCTAAAGCCAGCCTGTCTGCAAAGTGGCCCGGTCCGGCCGAGGATTGGTGCAACGCCCATCGAGTCGTCTATTATTTCTGCGCTGTGCAAAGTCTGCGAGAGGACCAATCCAATGAAGAAGCTGCTCTCACTCTGCGTCGCCATGGTCATGGCGTTCACCACCGCGTCTGCATTCGCAGCCACCGATATCTCAGGAACCTGGACCGGCGACATGAAGGCACCTGATGGCGGCAGCAGTTTTCAGCTCTCGTTCACCTTCAAGCAGGACGGCGCCAAGCTGACCGGAACTGTGCTGGGTCCCCAGGGCGATCCAATCTCCATCACCGAGGGCGTAGTCACCGGCGATAAGTTCACGTTCAACGTCTCCTTCAATGGCATGACTATCGTGCACGAGGGGACTATCGTCAGCGGCGACGAGATCAAGCTGACCTCGAAATCAGATATGGGCCCAGCCGCCGACATGACGCTGAAACGCGCCAAAACGCCAGCCCCGGCCAACTAGCCGGCTCAGGGCAATTGATCGCGGATCAGCGCGTCCACCTTGCTCCACACCACCGGATCGTTCTCGATCTCGATGTGCGGCCGCATGAATGTCCGCGCAAACCACGGATAGCCGGCGCACGAGACCGGATGCTCCCGGTAGCTTGACAGGTAGTTGCCCAGGATCTTTGTCTGCGCCGGGTCCATCGCCGCGATCAGGCTGCGGCCATGCAGCAGCCCTTCGGACTCGTAAAAGTTCACCGCCTGGCGCACATTCGGTGGAATGCTGCGGTCATCTTCATTCGTCTTCGCAACGCTGTCGACCTGGATCGTCAGCAGCACCGGAATCCCCAGCGCATCCAGCCGCCGCGCCAGCGTCACCGTCTCCGACGCTCCCCAGCTATGTCCGTAGATGACGATCCGCGCGGCGCTCTTTTCTGCCGTCGTCAGCCGCCCCTCCGTGTCTGCGCCCAGAAGCTGAAGCACGGTCCCCAGGGCCTTCTTCCAATCGTGGTTCGCGAACACCGCAGCGTGGAGCGCATCCGGATAGCTCTGCTGCAGCTCCTTCGCCACCTGCGCCTCGCGATGCACCAGGTTCCCTGCGTGGACGTTTCCACCCATGAACCCGATGACAATCAA
>DASWCA010000322.1:0-5110 GCA_036390355.1 Acidobacteriaceae bacterium | reverse complement strand
ACTGCCACACATACCCCACGTCGCGATTGCGAAACTCGGCCGCCTGCCGCGCATTCAGCCCGCCGACGCGCGTCTCCGCCACCCACACGTCGCCCTCCGTAGGCCGGTCCAGTGCGGCCAGAAGATGCAGCAGCGAACTTTTCCCGGAACCGCTCTCGCCCACAATTGCGACCATCTCCCCCGCGGCCACCGTGAAGTTCAGCCCGCGAAACAGCACCACCTCGCCGCGTGCGCCATCGTCCTCAGCACCCCCGCGCCCGCTCCCAGCCACAGCCGGATAAATTTTCGTCAACCCCTCCGCCCGCAGCATCACCGCCATCCTAGTGCCGCCATTTCTTTGGGGATTGTCATTCTGACCGCAGCGAAGAATCCCCGCATTTGTACTTGTCGTTGCCCGTTCTCAGGCCCTTCGCTCACTTCGCCCCCGCTCCCGCATGTCCCGGATATCGCCCCAACGCAATCGCAATCCGGTTCCACGCATTGATCGTCGTAATCGCCAACGTCAGATTCACCGTCTCTACATCGCTGAAATGCGCCCGCACCTCGTTGTACGCCTCATCTGGAGCGTGCCCGTCCTGAATATTCGTCACCACCTCCGTCCATGCCAGAGCCGCCCGTTCCCGCTTCGTGTAGATATCCAAGCCACGCCAGTCCCCGACCCCCGCAATCCGCTCCGGCGTCTCATTCAGTTTCTTCAGCGCCGTCGTATGCAGATGAACGCAATACTCGCACCCATTCATCAGCGAAGCCCGCAGCCGCACCAGGTCCAGCAGAACCGCCTCCAGCCCCGTCTCCGTATTCAGGTAGTGCTCCAGCGCCGACATCCGCGCCAACCCCTCCGGCGCCAACTTCGCATAACTCAATCTCGCTGTCATAAGATCACCTCACTCATACCGCAGCGCCTCGGCGGGCAGCACCTTCGCCGCGCTCGAACTCGGATACAGCGTAGCCACTAAGCTGACGCCCAACGAAACCGCCGCCACAATCACCGCATCCACCACCCGTGGCGCGAACGGCAGATAGTCGATCGAATACACCGACGCATCCAGCTGAATAAATCGGTAATGTCCGCCGGCCCAACTCAGCCCATATCCGACGATCAGTCCCAGCACCGTCCCGATCACCGAGATCAGCAATCCCTGCAGCAGGAATATCCGCCGCACCTGGTCCACGCGCACGCCGAAGCTCATCAGCACCGCAATGTCTTTCGTCTTCTCCATCACCATCATGGTCAGCGCGATCAAAATATTCAGCGCCGCCACGCACACGATTAGAGCCAGGATAATGAACGTCACAATCTGTTCCAGCTTCAGCGCGCGGAAGAGTTGCCGGTTCTCCTCCATCCAGTTTGTCGTCTCATAGCCCTTGCCCGCGGCCTGTTCAATCTCGCGCCCCACCGCGTCCGCCCTGTACATATCGTCGACCTTGAAGCTGATCGCCGAGATCAGATCCGGCTCCGAGAACAGCCTCTGCGCATCCGCCAGCCGCGTAAACGCATAGCTCGAGTCGTACTGATAGAACCCCGACCGGAATACCCCCACCACCCTGTACCCCTGATACTTCGGCACCACGCCAAACGGCGTTAACTCTCCCTGGGGACTCGTCACCAGCACCTTATCGCCTACCGCCGCCCCCAGCGTCTCCGCCAAATCCTGCCCAATCACAATCGGCGGCAACTCCAGCCCCGTCTGGTTGACATCTGGACCAGTCGACGACGGCCCGCGTGCCCCATCCATCGCGGCACTATCGCGATGGGTGGGATGTAAACCGTCCGCTCGACCCACCGACGACAGTCCGGGTGCCCCATCCATCGCGGCACTATCGCGATGGGTGGGATGTAAACCGTCCACCGGCTCCAGCGCCTCTGCACTCCCTTGCTTCACCAGCTCCAGCAAGTCCGAAACCGTCCGCTGATCCGCCGGAACAATTCCCTCCACCAGCGCCCCGCCGCTCCTCGCCCCGCGCGAGATCAGCACCTGCCCATATAGCCCCGGAGCCGCAGCCGTCACATGCGGAAGCCCGCGCAGCCGCGCCAGCAAAGGCCGCCAGTCCCTGATCCCATCCGCCGACACCCGCATCAACATCACGTGAGCAGTCGACCCCACCAACTTCTCCTGCATATCCCGCCGCATCCCGTTGGTAATCGCCAGCGCAATAATCAGCGAAGCCACACCCGCCGCCACGCCAATCACAGAGATCAGCGTGATCACCCCCACCACAGCCTGCCGCCGCTTCGCCCGCAGATACCGCGCCGCAATGAATAGCTCAAACCGCATCGGTCAGCGCACCACAGCCTTCGCCGCCACCACATTCTCGAACCTGTCATACACCCGCACCGCAATCACATGCTCCCCCGGACTCACAACTCCAGCCGCAACCCCACCCGTCGCCGTGGGCACATCCGCCACAAAGTCATACCGCTCCTCCAGCGAATCCGACACCCGCCCCACCGGCTCCAGATACTGCCACGGCCCCGCATCCACCGAATACTCCGCATGCGCAATCGGCGACACCGCATCCTTCGCGCTGAACGTCGCATGAATCTTCGGTGCCGCACCCGCCGCTCCCGGAACCATCGTCGCCGTCAACACCCCCGGAACCGGCGGAGTCGTATCCACCACAAACTCCCCGCTCACTCTCTCGCCCGTCAGAGTCTCCGCGTCCGTATGATCGGGTGCATCGCTCGCCACCACCTTCGCCTCGTATCGCCCATCCGGCAGCAGCGATGAATCGAAGCTCAAATACTTCTCGCTGACCTTGTCCTTCAGCAGCCGCCAGTTCTTCTCGCCCACGCCGCGATACCACACCGCGAACATCAAGTCGTCGCCATTGTCGTCATGCGCGGCCCAGCGAACCGTCACCGCCGTCTTGTCCTTTTGCGCTGTCAGCGGCTGCGCGTTCGCATCTGGCGTAAAGCCAATTGCACCGCTCGTCGGAGCAGGGAAGACCACCTGCACCGTCGTGTTCTGCGGCGGAGGTAGATTCCCCGCAACCCTCGCTCCAGGCTGCACCACCACATCGTCCACCATCGGTCCCAGGTTCTTCTCCAGATAATTCAGTCCCACCGACTCAAGATTTCCTCGCGCCCGGAGCACCGCCTTCCACTGCGAGAAGCGTCCGCCCGGCACTGTCACACCTCCCTCGTGCGACACCGGCGCCCAATCGCTCCAGCCCATCAGCGGACTCTCCACATTCCCGCTGCGCACGAACAAGTCGAAGTTCCCACCAGCCGCAATCTCCGGCGTCACCTCAACCCGTCCCCACTGCGAGAAAACATGCGCATCGAAAACTTCGCTGGTGTAGCTCGCATCCGCAGCGGGCTTGCTCTCGAGGCGAAACACCTTGCCGCTATTGCTCGTCGCGATAAAAAGCCCGCCCGGCGCTGTCGCGAACGCCATCCCCTGCGAAGCCTCCAGATGCGCTACATCCGTGAATTGTCCTGGCACCGCGGTGTCCACCCGATACACCCGCCCGCGATTCCCCGTAGCCGCCAGCAGGCTCCCATCATGCATCGCGAGCGCATACACCACGTCCTCTTTCAACGTCACCAGCTTCTCAGGACTGCCATCCGCCGCGATCCGGTAGATATCCGATCCGTCCGGAATCAGCGTATTCGTGTTCGCCGCATTCGCCGAACCCGGCTGCGAGAACGTAATCGAAACCCCCATCGCTCCCGTCACCGGCAAAGGCGGAAGTCCCGGCCTCGCAGCGCCCGCCGCAGGCTTCGTTCCTACGCCCGACGCATACACATTTCCGGCGCCATCCATCGCCAGCGCCGTAATCTCCAGCTTGGGAGCGGCAAATGCGGCAAACGGCTTCGCTCCCGCCACCCTCGTATTGAACTTGTAGACGACACCGCTGCCATCGCTCCCGGCCCACAGCATCCCGTCCGCCCCCATCCGCAGACAGCGAATGTGCTGATCGACCGTACGAAACGCGACCTCCGCCTTGCCTCCACCTGCGGGCACGCGATACACCATCGCCGGTGCTCCCGCAGCAACATAAAATTCCCCAGCCTTACCTGCACTCGCCGACGACTGTGCCACGTCCCACAGATACTTCGGCTTCTCCGCCGTCTGTGCCGCATCGAACACCACCACCGCATCGCCCGTCGTCTCTCCCAGCCGGTATACCTTGCCGTCCGGCGACGTCACCGCATAGATGTGGCCATCGGAGCCCAGCCGAACTGCCTGCACTCCAAGCTCCTTGCTGTCGAAGATCTTCGTCGCCTTGCCGCCCGGCGCAATCCGCATCACCGCGGCGCTACCCGCCGTCGTTCCGCCCATGCCTGCGTATGCGTTGCCCGCGGCATCCGATGCCACCGACCACACATAGTTCCCGCCCGTCTGATACAGCACGGAAGTCGCCGGCCCTGCCTCGATCCGTCCATCGCTGCGGATCGCCACGCCATTCGTGGTCCCGTGCTCCATCTCGTCATACCGCGAGACCGTCCACAACTTGGTCCCCTGCGCACAGCAGTTGTACCAAGCCAGCGCGCATACCGTAACCAGCAGAAAAGAACGCAGTCGCATCATCCTCCCCAAAGTCTACCCGCTTCACGCAGAAAGAGGCGGAGCCAAAGCCCCGCCCCAGTTAGAAGACCCCTCACAACTCACAACTCATCACTCACAACTGTCTCTCAGTTCGCCAGCACCGCCCGGTACCGCACCTTGCTCTTCTTCACCTTCGCGATTGCCTCATTCGCCTTCGCCATCGCAAACTGCTCCGTAATCGCCTTCACCCCATGCCGCGCCGCGACATCCAGCATCTCGTGCAGATCCCTCGGGCTGCCGGTATTGCTCCCCGAGATCGATTTCTGTCCCCCAATCAGCGGAAACGCCTGCAGCGACATTGGCGACGGCGGCACGCCCACCACGCACATCGTTCCCTTGGGCCGCAGGCTGCTGACCAAAGCCTGCCAATCTTGGTCTGCACTCACTGTCGAAAGCAAGAAATCGAATGACCCGGCGACCTTCTTCAACTCGCCCATGTCGCGCGTATTCACAAAGTGGTCCGCGCCCATCTCCAGTGCCTCGGCCTCTTTGTCCTTCGATGTCGAAAGCGCCGTCACCTCCGCGCCAAACGCCTTCGCGAACTGCAATCCCAGGTG
>DASWCA010000321.1:0-8546 GCA_036390355.1 Acidobacteriaceae bacterium | reverse complement strand
CCGGCTTTGCATCCTGCTCCTCTGCTGCCAACCCCCTGCGAAGGGGTCTAGGGTGTTAACGGATCAATACGCAAAATATTGTGAGCCGGTGCAATTCTCCGTGCGATCATCGCCCCAGGTGCAGTACAGGCAACAGGCTCGAATAGTCATCCGTCCAAAGCCGCAGCCCCGCCAAGCTCGGAATCGGCGTCGCAACAGCCGATACCCCCGGCTTCTGGAAGAATGCCGCATCGGCGCTTACGAGTACCCAGGTCGCGCGGTACGCGCCTTCCGCGGGGACGGCCATGCTCTCCACCACGCGAGCCTGCATGCCCTCAGCCTCGGCGAGCCGGCCTATCTCCGGAGCGAGGTCGAGGTAGGAGTTCGACACGTGAAACGCGATCACTCCGCCTCGTGCAAGGTGCGAGCGGTACACCTCCATCGCCTCCCGCGTCAGCAGATGAAGAGGAACTGCGTCGCCCGAAAACGCGTCGACCACAAGCACGTCGAAGCCCTGCGGACCCTCGGTGCTGAGCGATGCTCGACCATCGCCGTTCACAATCGAAATCGCCGCCCGCGAATCGCGGAGATACGTAAACAGGTTGCGCGCGATCGGCTCGACCAGCGGATTGATCTCGTAGAAGCGGAAGCGGTCGCCCGGCCCGCCGTACGCAGCCAGCGTTCCGGCGCCAAGCCCGATCACGCCGACATTCCTGGCCCGGCCTTCACAGCAATTCCGCAGCGCCACGCCGGCGCCTGAATCCTGTCCGTAGTACGTAGTCGGAGTCTGCCGGCGGCCGCTCTCCATCATCTGCATGCCGTGCCGAATGCGGCCGTTCATCAGCACGCGCACCGGCCCGGCTCCGGTCGACGCGCTGCCATCGGCATTCTTGCCGGGCATATCGCCCTGATCGTCGTAGTCCGACTCGACCACGCGCAGCGAACCGTAGAAGTTCCGTGCACGCATCAGTGCATGCCGCGCAAATTCGATGTGCAGCAGAATAGTCAGAGAGAGCAACAGCACGCTGCCTGTCGTCCATAGCACACGCTGCGCCGCGCCGTCGTTCCACGTGACCAGCGCCGCCAGCACCGCCGTGACGGCGAAGGCGATCGCCAGATCGTAGTTCGCGCGGAAGATCAGCGGGCTCGCAATTCCCACAAAGAACGTCCCCGCCACTCCCCCCGCGGCCACGAGCAGGTAGAAGGTCGTGCTGCGCTCTGCGCTCGCCGGCCTCAGGCGGTAAACCTCCGCGTGGCAGAACCAGCACGAGACGAAGATCTCCACCAGATAAAAAAGGATTGCGAGCCCAACCGGCATTCGCGTATCCAGCTTGGACAACGCGTAGCCCAGGCTCGCCAGCATGACGACAAGCATCCGCGAGACGATCCATCGCCGGTAGAGCCACGGCATCTCGAACGCCAGGATGAACGTGACGAGGTAAGTGGCCAGCGGCAAGATCCACAGTAGCGGAATCGCCGCAATGTCCTGGCTCAGATGACTCGTCACCGCGCTCAACTGCATCGCTGCCCCCATCGGCAGCAAGAACCACATCCACTTCCGTTCGCCAATTAAGTCGTTGTCATTCTGAGCGGAGCGAAGAACCCCCGTATTTTGTCCTGCCACAAATTCGGGTGCCCCATATCTCGCCTCTGAGACATGGGTTTCACTGCCGCCCCAATCCTCACGCCGGCTCTGAATCCCCAACCACCCGCATATAACCGCATACACCGCAAACCCGACCGCCCACCACTCCCGCTGTGTCGCCAGAGTCATGTGAGGTTCAACCAGCAGCGGATAGACCAGCAGCGCCAGAAGCGACCCAGCATTCGACAATGCGAACAGCCGATACGGCACACCTCCGCCCTCGTACCTTGCCCACCAAACCTGTAGCAGCGGACTGGTCGACCCAAGCATGAGGAACGGCAGCCCTATCGTCGCACCCAGCGCCAGAAAAATCGTCGACACCGGATGATCCGACGCGGACGAATTCCACTGAACATCGATCCCCCTCGAACCAAGCCAAACACCCAGCGCCCACGGCAGCGCCAGCACCACCACTGCCGCACCGAGCAGCAACAGGTGCACCCTCACCCTTCCCCGCCGCGCCATCCAGTGCGCATACAGGTAGCCGAGCAGCAGTGTCGCCTGGAAAAACACCAGGCAGGTCACCCACACCGCCGACGATCCTCCCAGGACCGGCAGCAGCCGCTTTGCCGCCATCGGTTCCACCAGAAACAGCAGAAACGCCGACAGAAACACCGCACCGCCAACCATCAAACGCAAGCGAGCCATAACCACCGCAACCAGAATAGCTTCCCTCGGGCGAACCGGCCTGACGCGCCGGCCAGAAATAATTCCAATACAAATGCGCCAGCCGCGTCTTTCGACTCTCCTCCCGCGTCACCCTACTACACAACCGGAGACTCGATGCTCGTTGCCCGCCACACCGCCCGTCTGCTGCACGTAGTCATGCTCCTTAGCTCCGCAATCGCCTTCGCCGCCCCGGCGCCAACCGCCCCTCCCGTCACCGTCACCGACGATGGCCCGACCTACACGATGTCGAACGGCTACCTCACTGTCAAAGTAGATAAGAAGACGGGCGACCTGACCTCGGTCAAGACTCCCCACACCGCCACGCCAAACATCGAATTGATGGGCTACGTCTCCGGCCATCACGCCGGTTACTGGGAGCAGTCGCCATCGCTGGCCCCGCGCCGCGAAGACAAGATCACCATCGACCCCGCCACCAACGATGGCGCGCTTGCTGAAGTCTCAGTCAAGGGCTGGTCCGACGGCAAGTCCATCCTCGGCCGCAACCCCACTGCCGCCGGCCAGGGAGGCGGACTGATCGCCGATCTCGAAATCCGCTACACCCTCGAGCGCGGCGCACACGGCCTCTACACCTACGCCATCTTTACGCATCAGGACACCTACCCCGCCGGCTCGGTCGGCGAGTCGCGCTTCGGCTTCAAGCTCTCCGGCCAGGTGTTCGACTGGCTCTCCATCGACGACCAGCGCAACGCCCTGATGCCCACCGGCAAGGACTGGGATGCCGGCACCGATCTCAACATGAAGGAGTCCCGCCGCCTCACCACCGGCATCTACAAGGGCCGCGCCGAGCACAAGTACGACTATTCCGCCGACCAGTCCAAAATCCGCGCCTTCGGATGGTCCTCCACCACGCAGCACGCCGGCCTCTTCATCATCAACCCCTCGTTCGAGTACCTCTCCTCCGGGCCGCTGCACTTCGAACTCACCGGACACATCGACGACGGCGACGGTGGCGATCCTACGCTGCTCGACTACTGGCGCGGCACGCACTACGGCGGCTCCGTCCTGAACTTCGCGGCGAACGAGCACTGGACGAAAGTCGTCGGGCCCATCTTCATCTATGTCCCGACCGGCGCAGATCCGCAAGCCCTCTTCACCGACGCCAGGAAGAAAGCCGCAGCCGAACAGGCCCGGTGGCCCTTCACCTTTGTCAAAGGCGACGGCGTAGACTACCCGCAAGCCGACGAACGCGCCACCGTCAAAGGCCGCCTCAAGCTCATCGATCCGCAAGCCCCTACGACAAGATTCTCCAACCTCCTCGTCGGCCTCTCCTTCCCCGACCAGCCCGACGTCCCCCGCCCACCGCGCCCATACACTCCCTTCCCCAACCCCATCGTTCCCCTCAAGGAAGACGCGGCACCCCCGAGCCCCGCCACGGCTCCTGCGACGACCACCCCACCCACCGACGGTTCCAACACCGACCACACCCTCCTCCCCAACGGACAGCGCCGCAACCGCGGCACCTACGTCCCTCCCACACAGCGCGGCGGCGGCCCGCGCGCCTTCAACTTCCCGCCCCAGCCCGTCACCTGGCAGAACGACGCCAAGCACTACGAGTTCTGGACCCACGGCGCCGCCAACGGCGCCTTTACCATCCCCAACGTCCGTCCGGGAATCTATCAACTTCACGCGATCGCCGACGGCATCCTCGGTGCGTACGATGCCACGGCCAACGTCACCATCGCCCCCGGCCAGCACACACTCGACCTCGGCGCCATCGAGTGGCGCCCTGTCCACTTCGGCCAGCAGATATTTCAGATCGGCACGCCCAACCGCTCCGCCAAGGAGTTCTACAAGGGCGACGACCACTGGCATTGGGGCATGTACATCGAGTACGCAAAATTCTTCCCAAACGATGTCGACTTCACAGTCGGTAAGTCCGATCCCGCAAAGGACTGGTACATCTACCAGGTCCCGCACGACATCGACAACAAGCCCGACGGCCGCGACCAGGGCCGCGCGACTCCGTGGACCATTCACTTCACGATGCCTCCCCACGCGCCCACCGCAGGCAAGGCCACGCTGCGGTTCGGCATCTCGGGATCGGGCACGCGCTCACTCGGAATCGCGGTCAACGGCAAAGATGTCGGCCCCGACACCGATCTCTTCGGCGGCGGCGCCAGCATGATCCGCGACGGCATCGAAGGCACGTGGGTCGAGCGCGACTTCAACTTCGACGCGGCACTCCTCCATCCCGGCGCCAACACAATCGTCCTGACGGTCCCGGCCGGCCCGGTCTCCAGCGGCATCTGTTACGACGTCGTCCGCCTCGAAGTCGCGCCACCCACGCCGTAGTTCCTACCGGATGCCCACCTGACCCCGCACGCTCTCGATCAGCTTCTTCGAGTCGTAGCCGACCCCCGCCTTGAACACCGTCTCCACGTTCTCGATCTCGTCAATGTTCTTCGACGGATCCCCCTTGATCAGCACCATATCCGCCTCCTTGCCCACGGCGAGCGTCCCGATCCGATCCTGCTTGCCGAGATACACCGCGCCATTCTCGGTCCCAATCCGAATTGCCTCCGCCGGACTGAACCCCGCCTCCACCAGCAGCTCGATCTCGCGCTGATCTCCGAAACCCGGCAGCACCCCGCCATTTCCCGTCGGGTCGGGACCCGCCAGCAGCAATCCCCCGCCTCGTACGAAGGCAAGCTCAAAGTCCATCTCCTTGCGCATCAGAGCCGCAGCCGGGGAGCTGCTGGAAAGGCGCGCACGCATCGTCAGATAGCTTCGCGCGGAGGCGTCGGACATCGCCTCGAGCACCCGGTCCTGCAGCTTCGGCCGTCCCGCAACGCTCGCCTCAAACACAGGCAACGTCGACGTCACGGCCACATGGTGCTCCACCAGATTGCGAATCAATCCCTGCACCTTCGACCCGTTTACATCCAGCGCCATCCAGCTATCGCCTCGGCTCAATCCCGCAGGGCAGGCGTCCGGCTTTTTGTCCGCAACGAACTCGGTGTCGGTGAACACAGGCCCATGCTCCAGGTCGTCGATGCCGAGCGCAATCGCCTCCGGCCACGTCACCGAGCAGAGATGCGCCGTCAGCTTGAACTTGTGAGCATGACCGCTCCCAATCGCCGCCCCAAGCTCATCGCGCGAGATATTCATGTACGCCTTGTACGACGTCATCCCCTCGCCAGCCCAATACTCTACAAGGCGCTTCGCATCGTCCGGACCGGTCAGCTCATGCATCTGCGCAAACCGCGTCGGCGTGCCCTCCAGATACGGCGCCGTCGCATCGATCGCCGGGCCCGGCATCAGCCCTGCATCGATCCGCTCTTTTACCTTCAGATCGGTATAGGGCTCCAGGCTCCCAGTCGTTCGCATCGTGGTCACTCCGGCTGCGAGATAGAGTCTCGGCGCGGTATACGGCACCTCGGCCACAAAGAGTCCCGGCTCGCCAATCGTCCCTTTCGTACCCAACTGGTCTGCATACGAGTCCGTGTAGTAGAGGTGATCGTGCATTCCGACCAGACCCGGAATCACCGTGTAGCCCGCGCGCTCCAGCCGCTGCGCGCCCTCCGGCACCTGCACCGACGCGACCGGCCCGATCGCATGAATCTTTCCACTCACAACGACCACCGCCTGGTCCTCGCGAGCCGCGGTTCCCGTCCCATCCACTACCCGCACATGCTCAAGGACAAACGCGGGAGCATCCACGCTCACCATCGCCGCTACGTCGCTCGACCTCTGCGCCCCAGCGACCCCAATCGCGCCGAGCAACACGACTCCAGCCACACTCACCAGCCGCATCAGGACACCTCAATCGAATTCCACACAAGGGAGCCTCGATTCTATCCCAGCATCGGGGGAGGAACTCGCCCGATTGACATCTGCTATACACCTACCGAAGATTGATGTGCCTGGAGCAATCTCAATGAGATGTTTTCTCTCGATAGCCGCTGTTCTCGTCGCCGCCGCCACTCTCGCCGCCCAGACCACTTCCGCGCCCAACCCCCATCCCTATACCCAGCTCTACGTCTTCGGCGACAGCTACTCCGACTCCGGCTCCGGCTATCTCGACACCAACGGCCCCACTGCCGTCGTCTACCTCGCGCAGCGCCTCGGCATTCCCTTCACCTGGTACGGTGACCCAGCGAGCAAGGGCAAGGGCCTCAACTTCGCTGTCAGCGGAGCCCAGACCGGCGCAGGCGTGGGCCGCCGATATCCCACCGGCGAGATGCTCAGTCTCGGCATGAAGAACCAGGTCGACAACTTCGTCACATTCAGCAAAACCGGCGACATCCCCAAATTCGATCCCGAACAGACCATGTTCTTCTTCGCCGGAGGCCTCAATGACCGCGGCTCTCCCCCTGGCTACACGCTCGACAATCTTGAAGCTGAGATCGAAACCCTATACCATCTCGGCGCGCGCCGCTTCATGGTCGCGCTTCTGCCCACCAAGATCCGCCAATTCGCCACCGCCGGCACCGCGTTCAATCCCGAACTCACCAAAATCCCCGACGAAGAGCGCGCCAAACTTCCCGGCATCCGCATCGCCAACTCCAACTGGGGCGCCTTCATGGATGAGGTCATGACCAACCCCGCCAAATACGGCATCACCGACACTACCTCGCGCTGCGCCGGCCGCGCCATCCATCACGAAGACACAACCCCCTGCGCGTCACCCGACACCCACTTCTTCTACCACGAGGGTCACCCCTCCACCGCCGTCCACAAAGCTGTCGGCGAGATGCTCTACGCGGAGGCGATGAAGGAACAGAATTGACGGTGCGCGACTAGAAGCTGGCAAAAAGAATGCCCCACTTCAAATGTTGAAGTGGGGCATTCTTTTTGGTGCGAGCGAGTGAATCAGAACTGCCTTAGAACGTCAGCTTGACCGCTCCCTGGAAGACCCGAGCCTGATTGCTTGTGGCCGAAATCTGGCCAAACGTTGCATTGCTGCTGGCCGGATTGCTTGTGCTGGGATTGCTGAAGTTCGGGTGATTCAGCATGTTGAATGCTTCCACGCGAAGATCCAGATTCAGACTCTCGTGGAGCGGGAAGATACGCGAGACCTGAGCATCCACAGTATATGCGGGCTTGCCGCGGAACTCGTTTCTGCTGATATTGCCAAACGTCCCATCCACAGCATTCAGTGCAAACGCGGCGGGATTCAAGTACCCGCGGTTCGCGGCTCCCGAACCCTGACGAATCGCTGTCGAGAGGTAGATCGGCACACCCGGAACCAGGTTGGCGCGATCATTCCCATTCGCCGTCAGCGACTTGTCCGCTCCCTGCGTCACGGTGAACGGCGCGCCGCTCTGAATATGGATCAGAGGAGCGAACTCCCAGTTATCGAGGAACATCTTCTCGATACGGTTCGAGAAGCCGAACTGGCTCCTTGCCACCAGGATCACGTTCTCGATATGCCGGTAATCGGCTCCGCACGGACCATAGTCCCGTTGGATGTTCTTGGGATCGGACACGCTGGTGCCGGCGTAATCACCGCTGGCATCGTTGATGTTGAGGCACTTGGACCAGGTGTGGTTGGCCAGCAGGCTGAAGCTCGACGAGAGCCGGTGTTGCAGTGAGCTTACCAGCCCGTTGTAGTTGGCCGAGGCGAAATCCCCGACCAATGCCGTGCCGCCACCGCCGCCGATGTATTGGTTTCCCTGGAGAGGATTCGCAGTGGTCAGCGAATACCGCGACTGCTGGTTCGCCGTCGTGGAGCAGGGCTGCCCTGCCGCATAGGTCGAAGCCTTGAACAACGTAAACGCCGAAGCTGGTCCGGTCTTCGCGATTGGATCGCAACCTGTGCCACCGGCGCCCCACACGCCCGGGATATACACCGCGTTGTTCAGCGGAAACCCAATAGGCGAATGGCTGGTGTGATTGCCGATATAGTCGACCTGGAGTTGCCATCCGCGCGGAAAGCTATGCTGCACGCTGGCCGTCCACTGGGCGGTATCGGAAGCATGGAATTTCGGAGTCAGCACAATGTACTGGCTCTGCGCCGGAAAGATGGCGGTTGCCGGTGTAGGGATCTGCGGAGTTGGATACGGGCTGGTATCCGCTCCACCTACACGAGCGCATCCGAAGCCCGTGCCGCCGAGAAGCCAGGGTTGGCTGAAGCACAACTGCCCCGTCGTATTTGGATTGCTGGCTGTCGCATAGGGCGGGTTCTGCTCATTACGTTGCGCCGTAAAGAAGTTCACCTCGTCGTACGCCACCTCAAACCCGGCGCGAATAACTGTCTTGCCTGAACCGGTCGGGTCAAACGAGACTCCGA
>DASWCA010000320.1:0-17654 GCA_036390355.1 Acidobacteriaceae bacterium | reverse complement strand
CTGACGGCCTGCGTCTGCATCGCTTTGGCGTAGCTGGTGGTCCCGAGTCCGGCGCTGCCCGCGATCAAGTCGCCGTGCCTGGCTTCAGCCGGACGAGGGCCCGCACTCGCAGGTGCAGCGACGGCGACCGACATTGAGGAGATCGCGCCGTTCACCGAGTTCCACACCTGCTGCTGGTCCTTCGCCACCATTGCCTCCTGGCGCACCGTCGGCTGGACCATGAAACTCTGCCCGGCGGACTTGGACGTCGTGCCGAACTTCGCGGAACTTTCCGTCCAGCGGCCGTGCTCGATGCAGAACACCGATAGATCGATCGGGTCTGCTCCAGCCGGGACAATTCGGTCTTTGGCGATCACCCGATCCTGTTTGCCTCCAGTCACGATCTCACCGGCGAGCAGCAGTAACGGACGCTTGGAGTTGTTGACCAGGACCAGCGTGTTGACCTGGTCTCCCACATAGCGGCGTGGCGGCGCATCACCGCGGGGCCTCACCAATCCCTGTACTTTACCGGCCTCAGTGACTTCCACTTCCCCGCTCTTCAGGCCTTCATCGAGGGTGAGGAACTGGTTGGCGGGCAATGTTTTGCCATCTTCCCGCACGACCGGAAAGAGTGTGAGATCGCCGCTCTCGATCGGCTTCAACACGCGGTAGCCGCTCGCGGTTCCACCGGCTGCGACCGGTTCCCAGTGTCCAGTTACCAACACGACCGCCAACGTTGCAACAAACGCTGCTGCCCAACGAATCTTCCGCGCACTCAGCATGACAACCCTCCCTTTGTCGACGGACACGTGTCCGGCTCCTGACTCAGGAACGGGAGCTTCGCACTCTCTTGCGGAAAATTTCTGGGAAATCTTTCGCCGTGACCCGTCAAAATCAACTGGAGTATCTTCGAAGACGTGGACGCGGCCTCCCAACCCGGCGAGTTGACGCTTCCCGTGCCCTCCTCCGACTCCACACTTTCGGCTCTACCCGGCGGCGACCTCACGCTGATAGATTTACCGACTCTTCCAGACAGCCTGATTGAGGAGTTGTGGCTTACCGCCGACGCGGAGACGTGCGGCCTGACCCGCGAGGAATTCGCCGCGGGACTGGCCGCCGTCGGCGCGAAATACCACTACGGACTGGCGCCGGAGACTCGTCCAACACCCGCGCAGCAAGCCGCGTTCTACCGCGCGCTTCGGCTGCCTGAACTCGCGCTCGCGCGGGCGTGCGCGCTCGGACGCGAGGCTGCGTGGCAGCGTTTCCTGGAGCTGTACCGCGCTCCATTGACGCAAGCCGCTATCGCCATTACCGGCTCCGCCACTCTGGGCCATGACCTCGCCGATTCGCTCTACGCCGAACTGTTTGGGCTGACGGAACGTGGCGGTGAGCGCAAATCGCCGCTCGCCTCCTACTCGGGCCGCGGATCTTTGCTGGGCTGGCTTCGCACGACTCTCGCGCAGCGTCATGTGGACCACCATCGCAAGACTAACCGGGAGACGCCAATCGAGGACCGCGATGCCGCTGCTCCGACGGCGACTGCCGCTCCTTTGCCGACTGAACTCGGTGCGCTGACGGATGCCTTGCTGCGGACCTTCAATGGGCTTTCCGCCGAGGACCGCTTTCTGCTTGCTTCCTACTTTCTCGACCAGAAGACGCTGCTGCAGATCGCGCGACTCTTGCAGGTTCACGAAGCTACGGTCAGCCGCAGACTGAAGCGCCTCACTTCCGATCTGCGCAAACAGCTTCTGCGCAACCTGCAATCCGGCGGTCTGAGCAAGCGGGCTGCGGAAGAGGCGCTGGGCACCGATCCACGCGACCTGGAAATAAACCTGCGAACGATGCTGCAAAGTTCTCAATCTGCCGCGTTCTCCGATGAGACGGGCGTGGACCAAACAGTTCTACAAAGGCCCAAACAGGACGGGCCATCAGCAGACGGGCTATCACCAGACGGGCTATCAGCAGACAGACAATGAGCGAGATATTCCAACCCGGCCAGCATCCCGACGCGGACCAGCTCAGCGCCTTCGTTGAGCACAGCCTGCCGGGGCATGAGCAGCAGAAGACGCTCGCGCATCTTGCTGTCTGCGCCGACTGCCGCGCGATCGTCTACCTCGCGGAAGGAGCCAGCATGGTTGAGTCCGCACAGCCACGACCGGTTGCCGCGCGCAGGCCGTGGTTCTCCGGGTGGAACCTGGCTTGGCCCGCTGTGGCCGGGCTCGCTTGCCTGGTCGTCCTCACGGTCTATCTCCGCAAGGGCAGTAACGGCAATCACCAGACCGGAACTGTCGCGACGGCGCGTATCGAGCAGATGCCTTCGCCGGTTCCAGCGACGGCGCCACCTGCACAGGAGGTTCCGCTAAAGCCGTCCAACGGGCAAGTTCAGATTCCGCAGCCGGTCGCTGTTTCCAAAGCTGGTGCTGTCGGCAAAGAGTCAACGACGAAGAGCCTAAGGGTCGATGGGATCGCGAAGCAGGAGAGTCTGAACAGTCCACTGGAGAACCGCAGCGTCGGAGCCCTGACAGCTTCCAGGCCCGAATTCGGATTCACACCCGCGACCTCGGTGGGGCGCCAAACCGCCCGCGGTGCGATGTCTTTTGCAGGTCCACAGGCCGCCGCGCCCGCATCTGCCACTCCGTCGCCTATGGCAGTCCTGTCGAATGCTAACTCCTCGCAACCAGCAACAGAGAACATGAGCGGGTTGGGCCTTCAGCAATTCCATGGCAACCTCGCGGGCGCGGCTCAGCAGGGCAGCCAGTCGGGCCCTGCGACGCAACGCACATTCAACCAACAGGTCGAGGTGACAGCGGCGCCGACCCCTGTGCTGCCAACCAACGTGACTGAAACGGTTTCGGTTAACAGTGACACGCCGACGTTGAAAACTGAAAGCACGCCTTCGTCGGCAGTCATCGGGGGAACGCTAGGATCGTTTGCGATGAACAAGGCCGCGCCGAAGAAGCAGCCCGCTCTGCCCAGTCATCTTCCGCCGCTTTCTACCGCGTCGAACGCCCGGCAAGAGCTTGCCATCGACACTGCTGGCAAGCTCTTCCGCAGTGAGGACGCGGGCGTGACCTGGAAACAGGTTCCAGCACAATGGACCGGCCGCGCCATTAAGGTGATGGTCACGCCGTCGCGGAACCTGCAATCCGCTACGAAGGATGCGAGCGCGGTGACCGAGGCCTCCACTGCAGCGAAGCGCGTTGAAGCGGCGCCTGCGGCCCCTCTGAGCTTTGAACTTACGACCGACAACGGTGAGATTTGGATCAGCACGGACGGACAGGCGTGGAAGCGCAAGTAATCGACGTCACGCCATTGCTGCCTGGCTCTTCGCCCGAACCTTGGCGGTAGATTCGCGCACGATCAATTCCGGATCGACACGCGAGATCTCGGGGACCTTTGCATGCTCAATCTTTCGCAGCAGGAGCGAAGCAGCAATGCTTCCCATCTGCCGAAGGGGCTGACGAATTGTTGTCAGCCGCGGCGTGTAATACTCCGCAGCCGGGATGTCATCGAAGCCCAAAACCGAGATGTCCACCGGCACGCGCAATCCCGCATCGTGCAGCGAGCGGATCGTGCCGATGGCGGAGACGTCGTTGAAGCAAAGAACCGCTGTGAAGTTCCTGTGGCGTACCAGCAGTTGCTGGATCCCGGGATAGCCCAGCTCCGGCGATTGCGTGTCTTTGTCGAGCCGGATCGTCAGGTCGGGTGAGACCTGCAGGCCGAGCGATCGCGCGACGTGCAGGGTGGAGCGCCAGCGGCTCCTCGAGTCGGAACTGAAAAGCTGGCCGCGCATGTATGCGATCTTGCGATGGCCCAGCGCATAGAGGTGTCCCAGCGCAAGCTCAGCCGCGCGCTCATGATCGAGCACGACATTCGTTACTCCGGGGATTGCGGTGTGGCCGGCAACGGCAACCGTGGGCAGTGGAGGCGAGGTTTCGAAGTGTGTGTCGATGGCCAGCAATCCTTCGATGCCGCGAGCTTTCAGCAGTCCGGGATATTCAGCGACCAGATCCTTTTTGTGCCGATGATGTGCCGTGAAGAAAAAGTATCCCTCGCGCATCATGACGTCGGCCGCGCCACTGAGGACCTGGGAGTGGTAGCCATCACCCAGTTCGGGAAGCAGCACACCGATGGTGTGGGTTCGCTTGCCCTGGAGCGACCGTGCAATATGGCTGGGCTGATAGCCGAATTTCTTGGCTGCCTGCCGGACGCGCTCCCTCGTCTTTTCGGGAATGGACCGGTTCGGGGCATCGTTCAACACGAAGGACACGGTCGCAGCACTCAGGTCCAGATACTCTGCGAGCATCTTCAAACTAACCGGGCGTGCTGATTGCAAGGAAGTATCGGGTCGCTTTGGCATTCGCTTCGTGCTGCTAGTCTAGCGCGCTCCTGCCGTTTTCGATTCGTGCTCATCGGCGTTGGTTCGCCGATCCACCGAATGGCGGCCATCGGAAATCAACAGGGCAAGCGCAAAAAAATGTTCCCGGTTCGCCTTTTATTCGCTACAATCGCCGCATGGCAATTACGCGGCGGCAAAAAGAAGTGCTCGACTTCCTCTCAAACTTCACGCAGAAGAACGGTTACTCGCCCTCCTACGAGGAGATCGCCCACGGTCTCGGCCTCACTTCGCTCGCGACTGTGCACAAGCACGTTACGAATCTACAGAATAAGGGGCTGTTGCAGCGCGCGCACAACCGCAGCCGATCGATCGATGTGTTGCCGGCACGCTCCAGCAAGAAGGGCTTCGACCGTCTTCCCCTGCTTGGCCGCATCGCCGCGGGCAAGCCGATTGAGGCGATCGAGATGGCGGAAAGCATCTCGCTGGCAGACATCATCGGCAACCGGGAGGTATTCGCTCTGGAGGTCCGCGGCGACTCCATGCGCGATGAGCACATCGTCAGCGGCGACTACGTACTGGTGGAACGGACTCGGACCGCACGCGAAGGCGAAATTATCGTCGCGCTCGTCGACGGGACGGACGCAACTCTGAAGCGTTTCTACCGCGAGGGCTCAATGATCCGGCTGCAGCCTTCGAATAAGGAGATGGCGCCAATCTTTGCCCCGGCGGCGAACGTCATGATCCAGGGCAAGGTGCTGGGCGTTCTTCGCAAATACGCTTAGGGACCAATGATGTGGGTGCGCCGGCGATCAGCGACCGGACCCTGCCGCGGTGTGCGCTGTGGGAATCTGCAGCAACCTGGCAGTTTTCGCGCGACGTGGTCCGCGGCGACCTAACAGTTCCACCGTCCGCTGCAAGAGCCGCTCCGGGTCAGCGGAGCTGACGGCGTCGAGCGGCGCCTTGAAATCCGCCGGTTCCCACGCTGCGGTGGGACTCAAAAGCAATACCCGAGTCTGCGGCGAGCGTGCGTGGGTGGCATCGGCGAGTGCAACGCAAATCTGCATGGGCAACGAGTGGCAGAGGATGACCATATCGAATCGCCGGTTTTCCTGCATGGCGAGCGCGCAACTTGTGCGGCAGCACACGGTCTCGGCTCCGATGGTTCGCAGAACTGCTGCGCGGGTCTCGATGAGAAGTTCGTCGTCGCCGACAACCAGGATCGCAGCCATGATCTATCTCCGTTCAGATGGCCCGATGCGCACGAAAAAACGAACAACGGCAAAATCCATATGAGCGCGTGCATGACCCTGAAGAAACAAAAGTAATCAAAGGGGAGGGTTAATTCTGTCATCCAACCAACACAAATTGCATATTTTTCAGCCGATTCAATGCAATTCAGCAGAGATTGTTCACAGGATGTATCTCAAATCGCCACTATCGCCGTTTTTCAACAGGCGATCATACGAAGAATTGACAATTCCATAGCACTCGCATGCCTTTGCTGTGAGCCCCGGCCGGTCAAGGATATGAATGCGGCCGCGGGAGTAGCCAATAATGCCGTTGCGCTGCATTTCCCCCGCCGCGACGGTCACGGTCGAACGTTGCACGCCAAGCATCTGCGCCAGGAACTCCTGGGTCAGGTGCAGGGTCTCGGATTCCATCCGGTCCGCTGAACTCAACAGCCAGCGAGCCAGCCGCGCCTCGACTTCATGCAGCCGGTTGCATAGCACGGACTGCGTAATCTGCACCAGTTGAAGGTAGGCGAACGCGTGAACCAGCTTCTGCAGTGTTCCACCCTTGAGGAATTCGGAGCGCACCACGGATGACCGGATGCGATACCCTTCGCCCGAACCTTGCATAATTACGGTGTGCGACATCTGAGGTTGATCGAGCAGGGCGGGCAGTCCGGAGAAGCCTTCCCGTCCAATGAGCCCAACCTCAACCTGCTCGCCTTTTAACGTCACCGCGTCAGTTGATATTAATCCGGAGTTCAGGAAGTAGAGATAATCGATGGGCTGGTTCGGCTCCGAAAGTTGCCTCTCCAGCGGCAATTCCACCGGGACAAGATGCTTCGACAGCGCCGCAAACTCATCTGGAGGCAACTGCGAGAGGATCAGATTCCTGGGTCGTGTCGAATTCACTGGAGTCGAACTTTGGACTTTAGGCAATGAAATCCTTTGCTCGAGGATCGTGCACTCTGGCCGCAAGGACCGTTGCCCACTCTGTGTAGGGCGCTAGATGCGATTGTCCTCTACCATACGGCGTTTGGACGACATATGTCTGTTCGGTAGAGCACACAAGACTTTTGAAATCTGAAATATCCGCCCAATTCTTGATTCTCCCCGACGCGTTCTTGGGATGGGTTCCCAGACCAGTCTTCGCGGGGAAATCCTGAGACTCGGGCTGGCGGTTTAGAATGACGACTGGCCCCTTCACGTCGCGCTCCCGTTACAGCAGGCAGCCGGCAGGCAAGTCCACAGGCATACCCAAGGCCGGAAAGTGTCCCCAAACAGCTATGCAACGCTGGTCCCAGCTCTTCATTCCTACTTTGCGCGAGGCTCCCAGCGACGCTGAGGTGGCAAGCCACAAATTGCTTCTCCGTGCCGGCTATGTCAGGCAGTTAGGGGCCGGCCTCTACTCCTTCCTGTACCTCGGAACCCGGTCGATTAACAAAATCGTGGCCATCGTTCGCGAGGAGATGGACACCATCGGGCAGGAATTCCACCTGCCTGCACTGAATCCGCGGGAGATATGGGAGAGCAGCGGACGCTGGGCCGGCATGGGCGACAACATGTTCCGGCTGCAGGACCGCAGGGGCGCAGAGCTTTGCCTGGCCATGACTCACGAAGAGGTGATGACTTCTATTGCGCGGTCAGAACTGCGCAGCTACAAACAGCTTCCGCAGATCTGGTATCAGATTCAGACCAAGTTTCGCGACGAGCCAAGGCCTAAATCCGGCCTCCTGCGAGTCCGGCAGTTCCTGATGAAGGACGCTTACTCGTTCGATATCGACGAAGCCGGACTCGACGCAAGTTATACGAAGCACGATCAGGTGTATCGGCGCATCTTTACGCGATGCGGACTGGAGTTTCTGGCAGTGGACGCCGATTCGGGGTCGATGGGCGGGTCGGCCTCGCAGGAGTTCATGGTGTACACGGACGCCGGCGAGGACCTGATCGCGAGTTCCGCCTCCGGCTACGCCGCGAATATGGAGAAGGCAACCTCGAAGCTGGCGCCTGTGGAAGACCTGGCGGCGACGGGCACTGGGTTGCCGGAAGAGGTACACACGCCCGGGCACCGAACCATTGACGAGGTTGGCGCCTTTCTAGGTGTCGCGAGCGTGCATCAAATCAAGACAATGGCATATATGGTCGAGCATCCCGACGCGGACGAGAAGCAGGTCAAGATCGTCGGGAAGACGCGGGCAGTCGTTGTGTTCCTGCGCGGCGACCACCAACTCAACGAGACCAAGCTGGCGGCGATTGCGGGTGGCGAACTGCGGTCGATGCAGCCTGATGAGATTGCGGCGACCTTCAACGCGCCAGGTGGATACCTTGGGCCGATTGGGCTGACCGCAGCGCCGCATCCGAAGAAGCCCGGGACTTTGGTCGTTCTGGACGCTTCGCTGGAAGGGCGGACCAACCTGATCGCCGGAGCGAATAAAGAGGAGTATCACCTGCGCAACGTGACGCCGATGCGCGACTTCAAGCCAACGCTGGTTGCAGACGTCCGAAGCGTCACCGAAGGCGAGCCCGATCCCGTGGCCGGAGAGCCGCTGCGCATCGGCAAGGCCGTTGAGATCGGCCACATCTTCAAGCTGGGCTACAAGTACTCGAAGTCGATGGGCGCGTCGGTGCTGAACCGCGACGGCAAGGAGACCACGCCGATCATGGGCAGCTACGGAATCGGGATCGAGCGCATATTGACTTCGGCGATCGAACAATCCGCCGCACGCTTTGCAGCGCGAGAACAGCCGGATACGTACGCGCTGCCACCATCGATCGCCCCGTTCCAGGTGGTGGTGACGATCACGAATGTGCGCGAAGCGGAGTTGCTGGCGGCCGGGGAGACGATTGCTCAAGAGCTGACCGCGGCAGGATTCGATGTGCTGCTGGATGACCGCGACGAGCGCGCCGGAGTCAAATTCAAAGACGCCGACCTGATCGGCGTGCCATACCGCATTGCCGTGGGCAAGAAATTAGCTGAAGGCAAGGTCGAGTTCCTCAACCGTCTTACAAATCAGACTGACGACATACCAACCGCGGAGACCGTCCAATACCTGGTAGCCGCTCTCGCGGGTTAGCCGCTTGTGCATCGTACTTACTGACCTTCTATGGCCGTCAAAGTAAAACTCGCCGGAAACCGTTCTACTTCTTTCACACGCCCGGTGGGCCGGCGCCATCGCTGGCTGCGCGGCCTGGCGATATTCGTTCTCGGATGCCTGCTCATCGGCGCGATCGTCTTCGGAGCCATGTACTTCAAATATCAGAAGATCGTGGACGATCGCCTTGCGTCGGGACCGATCTTCGCCAATGTCTCGCAAATCTACGCGGCGCCGCGGGAAGTGCGCGTGGGCCAGCATCTTACGGTCTCGTTCATCGCACAGGACCTGCGCCGCGCTGGGTACAACGCGAACCCGCAACTGGGCACATTTACTCTGAACGGCAACAGCATCAATATCAAGCCCGGCCCGCAGAGCTATCACTCGACGGACGGAGCGACGATCACGACCGGGCGCACCTCCGAGGCCGACACGGTCTCTGTGGCCGACGCTGAGTCAGATTCCACGGTGAGATCGATCACCGCGGACAACGGGGCCTCGCTGGCGGCGTATCAACTGGAGCCACAGTTGATTACTGCGTTGTCGGAGGACAAGAACCGCACTAAGCGGCGCCTGGTGACTTACAAGGAGATTCCGCCGCAGATGGTGCAGGCGGTTACTGCCATTGAAGATCGCCGCTTCTTTGAGCACGGCGGAGTGAACTACGTGCGCACGTTTGAATGCGTCGTGCACGACATCGTGGTGCGCCGCCGGGAGTGCGGTGGCTCGACGCTAACGCAACAACTGGCGAAGAATTTCTTTCTCACACCAGATAAGACGATCTCGCGCAAGATCGCGGAGTTGATGATCACGTACCAGCTTGAGGCGCGATTCTCGAAGCAGGATATCTTCGCGATGTATGCGAACGAGATGAATCTCGTACATCGCGGCAGCTACGAGATTGACGGCGTGGCCGAGGCGTCGCAGACGCTGTTCGGCAAAGACCTTCGCCAACTGGATCTGGCTCAGATGGCGACGATTGCGGCGCTGTTCCAGAATCCCAGCTATCGCAATCCGTACCGGCATCGCGATCGGGCGATGGAGCGGCGAAATCTGGTTCTGGACGCCATGGTCGACACCGGGGCAATTACTAGAGACCAGGCATCGCGCGCAAAGGCTGAGCCTCTGGGGCTTACAGAATCGAACATTGATGCGGGTGAGGCGCCTTATTTCGTCGACCTCGTTCACGATCAGTTGGCGCAGCGCATTGGCGACCAGGAACTGGGCCATGACTCGCTTCGCATTTACACTTCGCTCGATCCCGACCTTCAACGCGCTGCTTCGGAAGCGGTTGAGGCGGGGGTAAAGAACGTCGACGAACTGGTCCGCAGGCTGCACAAAAAGAATGCCACGAACATTAACTATCCGCAGGTCGCGCTGGTGGCGATTAATCCCCATACCGGGCAGATTCTGGCGCTGGTGGGCGGCCGCAACTATGGCGTTTCGCAGCTCAACCATGCCACAGCCGAGCGTCCCACCGGTTCCATCTTCAAGCCTTTTGTCTACGCGGCTGCGTACAACACCTCCTTGAATGGCACGGCTCTTGGTGACGGGAGTGTGTTTAGCGCGCTGACGAAGCTTGATGACGATCCGAGGACGTTCATGTTCGACGGCAAGCCCTATGATCCCGGCAATTTTGAAAGAGGCGAATACCCGGGGATGGTCACGGCCGCGCAGGCGATCGCCCATTCGCTGAACATCGCCACCATCGGTCTGGCTGAGCAGATTGGCTACGAAAACGTCGCTGCCCTTGCCCGTTCGTCGGGGATCACCAACGCCCGTGGCACGCCGTCGGTGGCCATCGGGACCTACAACGCCACGCCCATCGATATGGCCGGCGCCTACACCGTCTTCGCCAACAATGGAGTCCATCTGAAACCGTGGATGCTGGCCAGCGTGCGCAACGCCAACGGCGACATCGTGGCCGATTTCGCTCCCGAGGCCAAGCAGATCCTCGACCCGCGCACCGCCTATCTCACGCAATCGCTGATGGAAGGCGCGATGACGTTCGGCACCGCCTCGGCCGTTCGCGGCAGGGGATTCTCCGCGCCTGGTGCCGGCAAGACCGGCACCTCTCACGACGCCTGGTTCGCGGGATACTCTTCGAATCTGCTATGCATCATCTGGGTTGGTAATGACGACTACACCAACCTCAACCTCGAAGGCGCCAAGGCTGCGGCACCCGTTTGGGCCGAGTTCATGAATCGCGCCATCAAGCTGCCACAGTACTCCGACATGAAGCCGTTCAGTCCGCCGGAGGGCGTCCAGGTAATTCGGGTGGACAAGAACACCTGGCTCCCTGCCGACGACAGTTGCCCGCAGGATTACTCCGTCGCATTCCTGGACGGGACCGTACCGAGCAGCACATGCAGCCACATGGGCGAATCCCCGCTGAATTTATTCAAGGGACTCTTCTCTTCCGGTACGCCCAGTCCGGCAGCAACGCCCGCCAGTCCGGAGAACCCGAAAGCTCCGGAGACTGCGGAGCCCAATCCGCCGAAGAAAAAGAATTTTCTGCAGAAGCTCTTTGGCGGGGGCAACAAGCCAGCCCAGCCTACGCCACCTGCTCCGCCGCCACAGTAGCGCGCTCATCTCGTGCCGGCCTTCGCACGAAGCTCCAGGCGAACGCGACCGACGTAACCAGTGCGCATAAGTAGGCGAACAGATCGCCATGAGCGGCATAGAATGTAACATCCTGTTCATAATCGAAGCCGACGCGGAGACTAGTTCTTATGTGTCGAGGCGCAGCCATGACTACGTGGCCAAACGGATCTATGGAAGCTGTGACCCCGGTGTTCGTCGCGCGCAGCACCCAACGGTGATTCTCGATAGCACGCATCCGAACCATATTCAGATGTTCCCACGCAGCGCTGGTATCTCCGTACCATCCATCGTCGGAGATATTCACGAGCACACCCGCGCCCATATTTTCATATTGGCGAATTTCATCCCCGAATATCGACTCATAGCAGATGAAAGTCCCATAAGTCTGTCCGTTCGCCCTGAAGACGGACCGGTGCATGCCGGGATTGAATTCACCGACATCCGCCAGGAGATTTCCGGCGAAGAAGAAAAGCTTCTTGTACGGGACATATTCTCCAAACGGCACAAGGTGCATCTTGTCGTAGCGACCTGCGAAACTACCATCCGGCAGGATAAAGTTGGCGGAGTTATATAAATCGTAGCCACGCTTTGCAGCCTGGTCGGAATCGATCCCTATGTTCCCAACGATGATCGGCGCTTGCGCGGAACGTGCCAGCCGCGACATGGAATCGCGAAACTCCGGATCGCTTTCATACATGGAATTTGGGGCTTCCGGCCAGACGATCAGGTCGGTTCGGGAGAGATAGCGCGTCGCGGGAGAATTATCTCCGTGACCTGGAATAAGGCGGCCAACGCATTTAGTAGATGGCAGTTCGGGAATGCCGGCGCACATTTCGCCGCTCGGAGGGAACAGGCTCAGGCTCGAAAATGTCCGTAGCATCTCGCTCTTTGTAAGTGGCGGACCGGCGCTGTCCGTAGCCGCACCTACTTCAAGATTCTCTTGCACGAGCGTTGCTACCGCGGAGGTCCCCTCTCGAACAGGCGCCTGAATGTGGCGCAGAAAGACGATGTACAGCAGAACTATCGCAACTCCGGCGAGCGTTAAGACAGTGCGGGTATGACGCCGCTCCTTGAGCGTAATGCGCGTCAACCAGAGTGCATTCACGGCTGCGATCACAAACGAAAGCCCATAAACGCCAGTAACTGGTGCGAGCCGGGTAAGCAGCGCGTTATCCACCTGGGTAATTCCGAGCAGGTCCCAGGGAAATCCGGTAATGCGCGAACGAGCGAGTTCAACCGCGACCCATGCGAACGGACTTAGCAGAATCGCGCCCTGAACTCCGAGTGGGCTGCGCCGGAACGCCGCCATAATCGCCCCGAATAGAGCATGATAAAGGCCGAGATAGAGACAGAATAGAACGAGTATCCCAGCCGCGGCCGGCTTGGCGATCCCACCATAGGTATGCATGGTCGCGTAAACCCAGTAGCAATTTCCCAGATACCATACAAATCCAGAGCAGTATCCCAGCACAACTCCATCGATTATGCGAATGGGGCGGCCCGTTGCATCCTTGCCGGTAAGAACTATCAACAAGGGAGTTAGCGCGAGCCAGCAAAATGCGGTACGCCAAACCGGAATGGGGCCTGCAATGGGAAATGAGAGCACCTGAAGGATGCCCGAGAGAATAGCCATTGCCCACAGTCGTACCGGAAGCCGTCGCATTATTCGCAGTCTAACATTCGTGATATGGCCGCTCTAGCAGTGGCCGCAATTATTATCGCGGAATATCAGAGAATGGATTGAAAGCGACCCGAAAATAGACATCAAACTATGCGGTCTCTTAGTCTTCCCTCGCGTGAGGAAGAATTATTTTCAGATTTCTATTTGCAGTAATAATTTGCAAGTCCGTTTTTAGTTCTGTATTCTTGCGCTTGCACAGCTATAGTTAATCCGTTCAGTTAGAACGTGGTCGCAACCTGTTTGACTTATCGGAATCGATTGCACTGGAAGTGTGCGGGCGGGAGCATGAATTCCTGGTCGCAACAAGGAGGTAACACGTGGAAGTAAGCCGTATTATTGCTGAAATTGATGCACAGATTTCGAAACTTCAACAGGCCCGCGCATTATTGTCCGACACACCCGCGAGGCTAAGCAAAGGTCCCGGCCGGCCGAAGGGTAGCAAGAACGCCAAAGCTGTTGCTAAGACCGCCTCACCTCGCAAACGAAAACTCAGCCCCGAGGGCCGCAAGCGCATTGCAGATGCCATGAAGCGTCGCTGGGCAGAGCGCAGAAAAGCCGCCGCCAAGGCCGCTGCGGCAAAATAAAGTATTTAGATTTCAGTCATTTGTCGATGCAATTCAAGGCGCAGTGCTCACGCAGGTCGCGAGTGCTGCGCTGTGCAGTCTTCGAATTCTGGAACCCGCGAAACAACCGGCCTAGCAAAGCAGCTTTCAGCGCGTAACCACAACCTCGCGCACGTTGTCCTTCCCTAGAAAAAAATGAAAGCCCTTGAATGACTCCAGCAGCTTCTCAGTCTGGCGGTTGGAATAGGTATTGAGCAGCGGATACTCTCCCACCCGCTGCACTTCAACCTTGTTTGTGTCGGTGAGATGATAGCGGCAGAAGTCCGCCTTCAGCGTTCTCGATACGGCCGTGCTGGGTGCCGCATGAAACATCGCCAGCATCTGTCCGCCCGGCGCCATCACTTCGTGGATCCGCTTGATCACCGGCCCCAGCAATTCTTCGGGAAGATAGTCTGCGGTGTCCCAGAACAACACCACGTCAAAACCACGCCCCGAAAAATTCAGGTGGCTCGCGAGAAACCGCTCCACGTCGAATCGCGCGCCGCCGTCTTCCTGGGCAATGACCCACTCTCGCTTCGCCGCCTCTTCGACCAGGTTCGCCAGGTAGATGCTGTGCCCCAGGGCGGTGATGAAGTTGATGTTACTCGAGGATGTTGGACCGATATCCAGGACACGCAGCGATTCCTCTTTGCGCATTCGTTCCAGCAATTGACCCCATCCGCTCGAATGCCGCGGCACACGCTCGTTCGCCGCCGCCGCGCCGCCGGCCTTTTCTTTACCGCCAAAAAAACTGACCATTCCCCGGGTCTCCTTCCGCTCAGGCCACGGTCGAGGTCGTCGCGACTGCACTCGCGCCGCTAAGGTCGGCGCCGGCTCGCCGCCCACTGCCAGCCACATTCTCCGACAGTTCCACCTTGCCTTTGATGCTCGCGTTTTCTTCGATGGAGAGTCTGCCCGCGACGATATCGCCCTTGACCACCGCCGAATCGCGCAACTCAATCCGTCCGGGGGCGCGTATATTGCCCTCGACCAGGCCATAAATCACCACATCGCCTGCATCCAGATCCGCCAACACGCGCGCATTCGGCCCAATTGTCAGACGGCTGTCCGGCAGCGAGATCGTTCCCTCCACCACGCCGTCCATGTACAGGTCCTCCTTGCCCGACAGTTCTCCTCGAATCGTGACGGACTTTCCAATAACAGTCGAACCCTCGGCTGGCTTCATAGGCTTGTCTCTTCTCCCTGGCTACAAATGATGGTGCTTGCCCGAACTATACCCACCCTCGCGCTTCGAGGCAAACTTACACGTCTGGGTAGTTTCATAGTACTGCGGCTCTCATATGATTGTGCGATTCGGTCTTGGGCACGAGACCGCCTTATGGACATGCATTGCCCCCATAGCGTGAAGCTGCTCTAGACTAGAAGTCGCGCACTACGCATTGCGGCGATGAAACGTTACGACTACCGTCCGCGTCAAAATCAACGAGGTAAATGGTTTCGCCCAAGCAATGAGAACCGCAGGATTAAGCTGCCCGCCAGCATCCCGGAACGCGCAGCATCCCGCTCCGGGGGTGCGGGAGCCGCTACGCAATGTGCTTTGGGCGTTTCTCCCGGTTCTCGCTATAGTTTGCTCAACTCCCAGCGCGGCGGCCTTGCAGGACACTCCCGCCGCGTCGGCGTCTGGAGTGCCGGCTCGCAACTGGGCAGTGGATTGCGCGAACAACGAAATCCTCGTGATCCAGCATCCCGGCTCGTTCCTGCGCTATCGGCTCCACGAGGTCGACGAGAAGGGCGATCGCGTCCGCGATCAGATCGAGACTCCCGATGGAAGCGTCGCTCGCATGATTCTGCGTGACGGGCGCCCACTGACTTCCGATGAAGACTCCGCCGAGCGCGATCGCCTCAACGGGCAAATCGCATCGCCCACAGCGTTCGCTCGACACATCCACCGGGAGCAGGACAACAAGAAGATGGGCGCGGAACTGTTGAAGCTGATGCCTGACGCGATGCTGTGGAGCTATGCGCCAGGACAGACTCAACTCCCCGGGCGGCCGGAAGGCGGGGCGGCGCTGGTCGTTCTCGACTTTAAACCCAATCCCAAATGGTCGCCCCCGAACATTGAATCGGAGCCTCTCACCGGGCTGGAAGGCCGTGTTTGGATCGAGCCGCGTACACGGCGGTTGGTGCATCTGGAAGGCACGCTGTCTCACGCCGTCAATATTGGCTGGGGCATAGTCGCCCATCTCTATCCCGGCGGCAAAATCACGCTGGACCAGACAAATGCAGGCGGCGATCGCTGGATCGTGGAGCACATCGTCGAACAACTCAATTTGCGCGCCTTGATGGTGAAGAATGTGAAACAGCGGCTCGTATTCGACACATCCGATTTCCAGGTCGTCTCGCGGATGGACTACCGGCAAGCCATCAAGATGTTGCTCGACACTCCACTACCTTCCCACTGAAGCCGGCTGGATCACCTCGACGCGTGTCCTAAAACTGGAAGTAGAGGAAGGACGTAGTGCTGTCGAGGTTTGCAAGCACAGCGAACAGGAGAACGGCCATCACGACGGCCCAACTCAAGTTTGGACGCCAGCGGAAACTCGGAAACAGAGTGGGCGCAGGGGTCGGATTGACACCGGATCCCGCAGGAGACACGGGGATGACCTCCGATGCGGATGGCTGCCCCAGCGCTTGCTGGCCGAGAATCTGCTGGGTATTGGGGAAGAACCAGACGACCGGGAAGAGGGCGAACGCGAGCGCTCCCGCCAGGAACTCTTCGCCATGACCGATGCCATTTCGACCGAACATATCGCGGATGAGAGCGATCGCCGAAGCCATGGACTCAGAGCGAAAGAAGATCAGCGCAAAGGTGACCTGCAGGTAGACTCCGAGCATCATCGCAAGACGCGTTAGGCCAGCAGGCTTAGGGGCGGGCGGAGCGTTATGGCCGCGCTGGCGGAAGTGGCGCCACGCCTGATTTGCCGTAAGGTAGACGCCGTGGATGAGTCCGAAGACGATGAACTGAAGTCCCGCCCCGTGCCAGATGCCGGTGAGCAGCATCGTGAACATGGTGGGGTAGGCGACCATTGCAGTGAATCCGCCGAACGTCGCCAGGGCCTTGCGGGAGGTCTTCTTCCCCTTTTCCAGCCGGTGGCGCTGCACCGAGAGCAAGATGGGGTTGTAGAGGTAGAGAGTGATGTAACGGGTGAGCGTCATGTGCCATCGTTGCCAGTACTCAGTGACGCTGATGGCCTTGAACGGCGAGTCGAAGTTGAGCGGAAATCGGATGGAGAAGATGCGGGCTAGGCCCAGTGCCATGTCCGAATAGCCGGAAAAATCGAAGTAAAGCTGTAGAGAATAAACGATGAGGCCTGTCCACGCGTTGATGGCCGAAAGCGAGCCGGCATTGTGGAACGTGACGTCGGCAGTAGAGGCCAGCTTATCCGCGATGAGGACCTTCTTGGCCAGACCCATAAGGAACCAGGTGACACCCAGTGAAACGTCCTCCGGGTTGAGTGCGAAGCGACGCGCGGTTGGGACCGTTCTTGCGACCGGATCGGCAACATGGCCACTGGTTCCTGCGAAGATCTGGCCGAGCGGCCCGGCACGATTCTCCGGAGGTACGCGGCCGAACTGGGGCATCATCTCCTTGTGGTGGAGGATGGGGCCTGCGATGAGGTGGGGAAAGAAGGTGACGAAGAGAAGATACGACAGAAAGTCCTGGATCTCTGCCTGCCCCTGGGCGAGATCGACCAGGTAGGAGATCTGGGTGAAAGTAAAGAACGAGATACCCAGCGGAAGCAGGATCGGATGCGGATTGATGTTGACGAGGTGTAACGCCTTGACCGTCAGCAGGACCTTGTAAAGGTACTTGAAGTAGAAGAGTGCAAACAGGTTGAGAGTAACGCCAAAGGCAAGCAGACGTTTACGGCGATTGGAGTCCTCCTGTGCTGCGCCGATGGTCAGGGCGACAAGGTAGTTAACCAGAATGGAACCCAGCAGGAAGAGTACGTATACCGTGTTCCAGCAGCCATAAAAAACAACGGACATCACGGCGAGCCATGCTATGACCGGACGCCTGCCATAGCGCCCAAGCAAGTGAAAACCCAGCATGGTGATTGGAAGGAAAATAAACAGAAACGGCAGGGAGTTAAAGAGCATAAGGGC
>DASWCA010000319.1:0-1897 GCA_036390355.1 Acidobacteriaceae bacterium | reverse complement strand
CGATCTATGATGAGCATAAGCCCCCGGGGCTGCCGCGCCAACACGCATGCTTCGGTTCTACGATCGCCCTGCGAGCAGGAATCGACGGTGACCCCGAGTTCCGGTTTGGGTCAACGATCGGGATAGGGGGGAGCCTCTCGGCTCCGCCCCTCCCACACCACCGTACGTACGGGTCCGTATACGGCGGTTCGAGAAGTTGCGCTAACGCACTTCGATCAAGGACGGGAGACCGAGCGATTTGAAGTGGGCATTGGAGAGCCCTACTGAGAGGGCTTTGCTCCGGGCGAGATGCCAGGGACCACGGCCGCTGCCGGCCATATTGCGCAGTTCCCCAGAGACCCGCAGTGCGATCAGTGCCGCACGACGGCGACGTGGTGTTTTCCACTGACGCCATAGGGCGGCCCGTAATCGCAGCCGGACCCAGCGAGTGAGAGCGATCAACACCTCGGGCGTTTCGCAGAAGCCGAAATAGTTGCGCCAGCCCCGCATATACGGAGCCAACTCTTCCATTGTCGTCTTGATGCTGACGCCTTTGGCCCGTCGCGTGATGTCCCGGATACGCTGCTTGAACCGGTCCAGGGATTTCGGCGCGATCGTGCGCTTGATGTCTGGACCAGCCGCGAAGCTGAACCCGAGAAACTTGCGTTCCTGCGGTCGTGCCACCGCACTCTTTGCCTCGTTGACCTTGAGCTTGAGCTTTTGCGTGATGAAGCGCGTGATGCTCTCCATCACCCGCTGACCAGCGCGTTCGCTGCGCACGTAAATGTTACAGTCGTCCGCATAGCGAACAAAGCGATGTCCGCGGCGCTCCAGCTCCCTGTCGAGCACATCGAGCACGAGGTTACTCAGCAGTGGCGAAAGCGGGCCTCCTTGCGGAGTCCCTTCCACGCTTGGGCTGACCAGCCCGTTCTCCATCACCCCGGCATTCAGGAATGCCCGGATGAGTTTCAACAGCCGCTTGTCCTCGACACGCTTGGCGATCTGGCCCATCAGTTTGTCGTGATTGACTCGGTCGAAGAATTTTTCCAGGTCGAGATCAATCACCCAGCCGTAGCCTTGCGTAATATACTGCTGCGCTTGAGCTACCGCTTGATGTGCTGATCGACGCGGTCGAAACCCATAGCTGTGATGGGAGAGCGTCGGGTTCCATCGCTTCTGCAGCACCTGCATCACCGCTTGCTGGACGAAGCGGTCCAGCACGGTCGGGATGCCAAGCTTTCGCACCCCTCCGCCATCCGGCTTCGGGATTTCCACCCGTCTCACCGGTTTCGGTTCGTAGGTCCCGTTCAGCAATTGCTCCCGAATGGCCGGCCAGTGCTGCTTGAGATAGCCACCGAGTTGATCGACGGTCATCCCATCGACGCCCGCGCTACCTTTGTTGCTCCTCACTTGCCGCAATGCTTCCTTCAGGTTTGCTCGTTCACAAACGTCCTCCATGATTCGACGCGTGTTGGCTGGGCGTTCGGGCTCACTCACCGCCGAAGACGATTCGATGTCTTTCCGTCCCGCCTGCCAGGCTTCACCCGTCGGCGCCGATGAGAAGTCCAGTCTCAACTGGATATTCAGCCGCTTGTCGCTCTCGAGATTCATGTCCTACTTGCCTCTCCTCTCGTTCGGGCCTTCAGCCATCGTTTCCGGTTCGGCCTATCTGTTGACTCCACCTTTCGGCGACGGAGTGCCTCACTAGCCTTGCCGACGACATGACCCACTACGCCCTCTGCTGACTTCTGCCCTGCGATCAGACCGCCTCACGGCACTCTCAGTCGCCGAAGCGACACAGAGCAGATCTCCTGGGGTAAGCTCAGTCGCCTTCCGTGCACCGTCGCCGGGTCTACGCTTCACATCCTTGATGGATATGGACTTCGCGGTAAGTGGCCCGCTCGTCCGACGCTCGCGC
>DASWCA010000318.1:0-4011 GCA_036390355.1 Acidobacteriaceae bacterium | reverse complement strand
AGCGGGTGCCCGGCGGTTCATTGCCCAGAGCTACGGCAACTGGAACTATGCGCGCACCGGCACCGGCCTCGCGACCGAGGAGGATCCGCTCGACCCGACCCCGCCGCGCCATCAGCAGCAATCGCTTCAGGCGATCCGCTCCCTCGAGCATGCCGTGGGCAGTGCCCACGACATCGAAGGAGTCGCCCTTCGCTACGGCAATCTCTATGGACCGGGAACGGGATTCGCTGCCGATGGGGAGATCGTGGCGACGGTACGCAAACGCGGGTTCCCGATCGTCGGCAATGGCGCTGGGGTGTGGTCGTTCATCCATGTGGACGACGCTGCCTCGGCGGCGGTGGCGGCGATCCAGCGTGGCGCTCCAGGCGTCTACAACATTGCCGATGACGAGCCAGCGCCCGTCCGCATCTGGCTTCCCGAGCTTGCTCAGGCAGTTGGCGCGAAGCCGCCGCGACATATCCCGGTCTGGCTCGGTCGCCTGATCATCGGCGAGGTCGGCGTGTCGCTGATGACGCAGATCCGCGGCACGACGAATGCCAAAGCCAAGCGTGAACTCGACTGGACACCGAGCTACTCGACGTGGCGCCAGGGGTTCCGGACCGGTCTTGGGTGATGCGCGAAGCACGCCTCCCACTCATGAGCCGTCGCAACGGGCACAGGCACAGATGCCCCCGCTTGTGACGCAAGCGTTCCCGCGCTCGGAGGGGTGCGGTGCGCACCAAGCTTCGGTCACGGCAGCAGACGTTGGCTGACGCGACGCGCTTGAGCTCAGTGGAGAGACAGTCAAGTGGAGAGGTGGGAGGCTTCCCTGACTCACGAGCCGGAGGAGAAATCGATGACACTCAGACTGACCGAGGCGAAACGGCGGGCCGGACGAGCGGCCTGTGCTTTGACCCATAACCGGATTCTCCCGCAGGTTTGCTGATACGCGAGAAGTCACAGGAATATCGGACAGTAGTGTGAATGTTGTCATTCATATGTATACGCGTTCAAGTCCACACAATCTAGAGAGGAAGAAAACGTTGTGAGCCGTGACAAAGATCGGAGAGAGAACCAGCCTGCTCAAGATGAGCCATCTAGAGTGCTCCAACCTGGTACTCCAGCCCCCGACTTTACCTTACACAGTACGCCTGATCAATCGGTTTCTTTGAGCGAATTTCGCGGTCAACCCGTGATTCTGGCCTTCTATCCTGCCGACTGGAGTCCCGTATGCGGTGACCAAATGGCCCTCTATAACGAGATCCTGCCGGAGTTTGGCCGCTTCCATGCCGAGTTGATCGGTATTTCAGTTGATGGGGTCTGGTGTCACGCCGCTTTTGCCCGGGACAGGAAGTTGCACTTTCCCTTGCTCGCAGACTTCGAGCCCAAGGGGGCAGTTGCCAAAATGTATGGGGTGTATCGTCGACACGATGGGACGAGTGAACGAGCCTTATTTGTGCTTGATGCGCAGGGGATGATTCGCTGGAGCTACGTCTCTCCTGTTGGGATCAACCCCGGTGCGGATGGGATCCTGACGGCCCTTGAAGCATTGAAGACGGAGGAGACCTCGAAATGACACACGAATCAGCAACGGCTTCGCTCACGCCGCCAGTGGGTGAGCGCGATCATCAGCAGGGACCAGAAACCGCCCCAGTGACCGTCGTGGAATACGGCGATTATGAGTGTCCTTATTGTGGGGAGGCCTATCCCATCGTGAAGGAGATCCAGCTCCGATTGGGGGAGCGGCTGCGCTTTGTCTTTCGGAATTTTCCCCTGACCCAGGCCCATCCGCATGCTGAGCATGCTGCAGAAGCCGCGGAAGCGGCTGCCGGACAAGGGAAGTTCTGGCAGATGCATGACAGCCTCTTTGAGCATCAACAGGCGCTCGACGATGCGCACTTAGTCGACTATGCTCTCGCCCTCGATCTTGAGAAGGAGACGTTCGTGCGCGAGATGACGGAGCACGTGCATAGCCATCGCGTGCGCGAAGATTTCCTGAGCGGGGTACGCAGTGGCGTGAACGGCACGCCGACCTTCTTTATCAATGGGGTCCGCCACGATGATTCGTATGCACTGGAGACGCTGCTTGCGGCGATCGAGGGCGCCATGCATTCCTAGAGCGGTGATCAGAGCGCGTGAGCCCTCCACGCTGAAATCGAGGAAAGCGGCCACGAAGAGCGACGACCCACTGGCTCAAGCTGTTTGGACACCGCTGTATGCCGGTTCAGTCCGTCAACTGAACGGTGGAAAAAGGCTTCTGGCTGACGCTGCGGCTTGTTGCTGCTCTCACGGTTGGAATGGGAGAGGCGCATCTGGTTCGTCCACAATGCTGGCTTGACCGTCTTTCACCACCACAAAGCATCGTTGTGGGGGGGAGACGGCTCTTCCTTGTATTCTGACCTCAAAGCCCTGGGACGTATCGTCACGAAACATTTCAGAAACAGAGACAATATCATCCATCCTCACGCCAAGATAGTCGACGGCACATTCCTTTACCTTCTGTACAACTTGATCGTCCATCGCACTTCGTCCTTTCTCAAGGTCCTTATCGGATGCACCCTGTCCTTTGCAATGTCAAGTCATCGCGTTGAAGATATTGTATGTGATGCATCCGGGATAAGCAAGAGATGTGCCAGGGGGAAGGCATCTTCTTTCTTCCTCTTCTCCTGGTGGACGGCCATGGGTGCGCCTCATCCGCAGCGGGAACCCTAGAGGTATATTGACTCGAACCTGGCGGCCTATGTCAGGCCAGACGCTGTGCCGCGTGAGTGACCACTCGTATCTCGACCGTGCCGAGTTCGCCGTTGACGCGCAGCCAATCGCCGGTGTGCAGGCGCATCGTCGCGTTGCCGCAGCCGACCACGGCCGGGATGCCCAGCTCGCGAGCCACGATAGCCGCATGTGAGAGCGGCGCGCCGACATCGGTCACGATCGCGATCGCGCGTGGGAAGAGCGGCGTCCAGCCGATGTTCGTGACGGTGGTTACCAGGATCTCGCCGGACTGCAACTGCTCGCCCTCTTCGACTGTGAGGACCACTCGCGCACGACCCTCGACGGTGCCGGGCGCACCAGGAAAACCGGTAATCGCATCGCCGGAGGGGGTACTCTTGCCGCTTGCGTCGAACACATCGCTGCGTCGCTGTGGGTTTGCAGCCCACTGAAAGGGATCGAAGTGTCCGCGGATCAAGACAGGGTAAGACGGCAGCGCGCAATAGCCAGCGTAGATTGCTTGGCGATCCGGAACAGAAGAGAGAGCGGTGTCGTCTCCGCTGAGCAGGGCCAGGATCTCTTCTATCGATAAGAAGAAGAGCTTTTCGCCATATCCGGTCAGCTCACCCGCCCGCAGGACAAAAGCCCGCAGCGCCCACAAGACGCGAGCCTGCTCAGAGCGTGTCGCCTCACGCTCATGAGCCTCGGTTCTCGCCCTGGCGATCTGGCCACGCATCTTCGCTGCCTGGCGTGGGTAGCGGCGCTGGAAACGGTCCCACGCTGCCTCCTGCGCCTCTTTCTGGCGGGCGAGCAGCGTCATGATATCCGTTGGCGCTTCGCGCAATCCGGCGAGTTGCTGATCGATCCAATGCGGGTCCTCGGCCGGGCGTGGGTAAGAGATCTCGAACAAGTGCGGGCTGTGGTGACCGTACTGACGGGTAAAGGTCGCACGATTGATCTGGCCACGCATCAACTGTGTCAGGCCCTGCAGGGGTCCCAGGCTGGCTAACTGGTTCGTCCCGGAGTCCATCGCCAGGAGCAGCATATTGGTATCAGCCTCGCCCACAAGTTTCCGCAGCGTATTTCGCACCTTGATGAAAGCGCCACCATCGCCCTTAGTGCCTGCCTCCAGCATGTAGTTACACTCATGAAGATATGGTAACAGCTCGTCCTGCCAGAGCCTCGTCAGGTCCGTAGGACTGGATGCGGCCTGGATGCGGGTCATCAGCTCGGCGCCTCGTGCCGCTGCCGTAGCCAGGAACGCCGGGAGCCTTTTTACATTGCCGCGTATACGCCGCCTGTTCCGCAGCACTGCTGGTACCA
>DASWCA010000317.1:0-5182 GCA_036390355.1 Acidobacteriaceae bacterium | reverse complement strand
CGCGCCCGGAGAGGCCGGGCGCCGCGGCGGCCGGCGCCGAGGGAGAGGCGGCGTTGCCGGGAACTACCTTTGAGCAGGCGGTAAAGGATCAGCTTGGGTTGAAGCTGGAGCCGGCGAAGGCTCCGCTGGAGATTCCGGTCGTGGATCATGTGGAGATGCCGTCGGAGAACTAGAACCTGAGAATTCTTTGGCCCTCCGGACAAAATACGGGGGATCTTCGCTGCGCTCAGGATGACAAGCGCAATGATCGAGCAGTGGCAATGAAAGGCAATACTGAGATTCTGGCTTCGCCAGAATGACGGCACTTAGAGTGGGTTGGTCATGCTCAGTAGCCTGCGGCCTTGCCGAATTTGTGGCGTTGGTCGTCGCCGCCCATCAGGGTGTGGGTTTTGGGGTCGATGTAGATCATTTCGCTGACGCCCCACGTGCCGGGGTTGTGTTCGTCGGCCTCATTGTTGCGGGTGACCGTGTAGCCGGCGGCTTTCAGTTTGTCGACGACGTCGAGGGGGAAGGCTTTTTCGACCTGGATTGCGTCCGGCAGGTATTGGTGGTGGAAGCGCGGGGCGTCGGCGGCCTGCTGCACGTTGAGGTTGTTGTCGAGGATTGAGATGATGTCGTTCGCGACGGTGGTGATGATGGTCGAGCCGCCGGGCGAGCCGAGGACCAGCAGCGGCTTGCCGTCCTTGAGCACGATGGTGGGGGTCATGGCCGAGAGCGGGCGCTTGCCGGGAGCGATGGCATTGTTCGCGCTCTGGATGAGATGGTACATGTTGGGCACGCCGGGCTTGGAGGTGAAGTCGTCCATCTCGTTGTTGAGCACGAAGCCGAGTGAGCCGGCGGTGACGCCCGAGCCGAAGTAGCCGTTTAGCGTATAGGTGCTGGAGACGGCATTGCCCTCCGCGTCGACGACGGAGAAGTGCGTGGTCTGCGTGGGTTCCGGCGACGGCACCGCTTTCGGGGGCGGAGGCAGGAAGCCTGCGGGGCGCTCGAGTGTGGCCGAGGGCGAGGGTTTCACCGGGTCGATGGTGGCGCGCCAGGCGGCGGCGTACTCAGACGAGGCCATCTGCTTCAGGAGCATGGTGGTGAAGTCAGGGTCGCCGAGATAGTCGGCGCGGTCCATGTAGGCGCGGCGGAAGGCTTCGACGATGAGATGGACCTGCTCGAGCGTGCGGTCGCCGGCGCGGGACATGTCGTAGGCGGTTACGTTCTTCAGCGACTTGCTGAGCGCGTCCACCGCGCGGTTGCCGGTGTGCGCGAGGTCGTAGCCGGAGAGGATGTTGAGGATCTCGAGCAGGACGATGCCGCCCGAGGAGGGCGGTGGCGCGGTGACCATGTCGTAGCCGCGATAGCTGCCGGTGAGCGGCGCGCGGTCCTTGACTTCGTAGGCTGCCAGGTCGGCTGTGGTGATCAGTCCCCCGCCCTTCTGGACGGAGGCGGCGATCTCGGCGGCCATGGTGCCTTTATAGAAGGTAGTGGGGTCGGCGGCGATGCGCTTGAGGGTGGCGGCGAGTTCGGGCTGAACCATGCGGTCGCCGGGCTTCCAGAAGTTGCCGTCGCGCTGGTAGAGATGGCGTGACTCGGGAAACTTCGCGAGGTTGCGCGAGGTCTGCATGTTGTTGGCGACCTCCTCGGGGAGAATGAAGCCCTCGGTAGCCAGCTTGATTGCGGGTGCCATGACCTTGGCGAGTGTGAGCTTTCCGTAGGTCTTCTCGGCGTAGACAAGGCCCGCGACGGTCCCCGGAACGCCGATCGCCTTATAACCCAATGTGGACAGGCCGGGGACGACGTTGCCTTTCGCGTCGAGGTACATGTCGGCCGTGGCTGCGGCTGGAGCCTTTTCGCGGTAGTCGAGAAAATGCGCCTGGCCCGTGTGCATGCGGATGAGCATGAATCCTCCGCCACCGATGTTTCCCGCCTGGGGGAAGACGACGGCAAGCGCGAATCCGACAGCGACCGCTGCATCCACCGCGTTGCCACCTTGCTTGAGCATGGCGAGGCCGGCGTCGGAGGCGTCGTGGTGGATGCTGACCACCATGGCGTGCTTGGCGAGCGTGGGCGGCGGACTGATGATGGTGTATGGGTTCGGCGCGGGGGCCTGGACCAGGACTGAGGTTGCCGAGAGTACGACTGTGAGAACGATGGCGCGCATGACGAGACTCCAGTGCTGACAGGATACTTGGCGAAAATGGGTATACCCCCGGGGGGTGGTGGTCTTAAGTGACTGCGGTAGAGTGAGTTACGATTCTTTCCTCCTGCAAATATTTGATTCCACGATGGTTATAGTCAAAAATTAGAAAACAAAGGAGTTACGCTTATGAGCGAGCGGTTTTGGCAAATATTGGCCTCAGACGCCTTTTCCAGGCGTCTGGAATCAGCTTGCGAAAAACCTCCCCTAAAGGCGTTTTTCTTGCGAGAGAAAAAGGGCCAGGCTCGAGGGCCGCGCTCCTATATAGCTCATGTTTTATTCTACACGCGCATGTCAAGGAGCGGGCTGTGGGGATTGACCCTGAAGATTGTGCGAGATGCGTGGAGAGGGGGAGGTTGCAATTGGCAGTTCATGGAATTTGTACGCCGGTCAAAGACAACTACTGAGATTCTGCGCGTCGCGCAGAATGACGGCGGGGGGCGGATTCTGCGCGTTGTGCAGAATGACGGCGGGGGGCGGATTCTGCGCGTTGCGCAGAATGACGACTCGATGGGCGGGGTGCAGCGCAGAATGACGACTCGGGGGCGGCGGGGGCGGCGAAGAAAGATGAACGGTTTACAGAATGCGGTGGTCTTAGTGAGTGCGGGGCAAAGAGGTTGAGCGAGATGGGGCTTCCGGTTGCGCGGGATGTTGGGGGCGGGGTGACAGAGTTTCCCGCGGACGCTGGTTTTGAAGGTGACGCCGATGAACGCGACCGCCGCTTTGCGGAGTTGGCGGAGCGACATGCGCGGTTCATGTTCCGCGTGGCGCATGGGTTGCTGCGCAGTGTGCAGGATGCGGAGGACGCCGTGCAGGAGGCCCTGCTGAAGCTCTACCGCACCGACGGCTGGCTGGAGATGGAAGACGAGAAAGCCTTCCTCGCGCGAACAGTCTGGCGAGTTGGGCTGGATGTGGTGGCTCGGCGGCCGAAGGGGATCGAGCCTCTGGATGACGGTGCGGGGCGAGAGTTCGCGGCGGTGGGAGATTCTGCGGAGCAGAGTCTCGTAGAACACGATCAGCGGGCGCTGTTGCGGAGTTTGATCGATCGTTTGCCGGAATATCTGCGGCAGCCACTGGTGCTGTCGGCGATTGAGGAGATGACGTCGCGCGAGGTCGCCATCGCGATGGGGATTCCCGAGGGCACGGTGCGGACGCGCGTGATGCGCGCGCGGGCTGAGTTGAAGCGACGGTTCGAGGCGGGGCGGAAGGCGAAGACGACCACGGATTTGCACGGATGAGAACAGATCAGGAACAAGAGCATGGGAGAGCGGCGATGACGACGGAGATGCTGAAGATGGACGAGTTCGATGTGCTGTTGAACGATGTGCTGCGGACGGTGGCGAATCCGGAGATTCCAGAGCGGGTGCAGGTGCGGACGCGGGTTTGGGTGAGGGAGATGGTTCGTAAACCCAGGTCTCAGAAACGAGACCTGGGGCACCCGCGGTCCGCGGCTGTGTTTGCGCCGGAGGTCTTTCTGGCGAAGATGCAGCCGAAGCGTGATGCACGCTCGACCGCGGCGGCGGCGCTGGTGCATGCAGCAGCGATTGCGCTGCTGTTCTGGGCGGTGAAGTCGCATGTTAAGTTTTCCGCTCCGGTAAAGACGGCGGAGCTATCCGAACTCACGACTCCACCTCCGATGGCGCCTGCGAAGGATGCGATGGGTGGTGGCGGCGGGCAGCGTGGGGCGGTTCCCGTGACCAAGGGTCAACTCCCGAAGTTTGCGGATGTCCAGATTACGCCGCCAAAGGCGCCTCCGATGGTCGCGCCGAAGATTGCAATGCCCGAGCCGACGATCGAGGTGCAGAAGGACCTCAAGATGGCGAACAGCAATCTGCCGAATCTAGGCGACCCCAATTCTCCGCTGCTGGGAAACTCGATGGGGAATGGGAGAGGCTCGGGGATGGGGTCGGGCAATGGATCGGGCCTCGGGCCGGGGAATGGAGGAAACTACGGCGGCGGATTGAGAAAGATCGGCGGCGGAGTTTCAACTCCTGAAGTGATCTTCAAGGTCGATCCGGAGTTCTCCGAAGAGGCGCGCAAGGCAAAGTTCATGGGCGTGGTGCTGGTGAACCTCATCGTGGATCAGCAGGGTCGTCCGCAGAACGTGCATGTGCTGCGCGGTGTGGGGATGGGACTGGACGGAAAAGCGATGGAGGCGGTGAAGCAATACAAATTCAAGCCGGCGATGGAAGGTGGCAAGCCGGTCCCGGTGGAACTGAACGTCGAGGTGAGCTTCCAGATCTTCTGAAGGCAGCATCACAGGGTAACTGCCGAATTGCCGGTCACTTGCCCAAAATATCTTTCTTGGTTGACATCACCTCATGGTGGACTAGCATAAGCCTTGTAGCGTGTTGCATCAGCCAACGGCTGATTCAAATTCGAGCTAGCGCTTTTTCTAGAGATGAGCTGTCTTCCCATGTACGACCGTCGATTTCTACGCAGTTCTGCTAGTTTTGCAATCCTTTTGCTGGTAGCCGGCTTTCTTCTCACAGCCTGCGGTGGGAACAAGACAATCGCAGCAGCGGTTGCTCCTGTATTTGTCAGCTCGCCAGTTACGCAAGCGGTCGAGGGGTCACGTTACAGCTACCAAGTCACGGTAGACGGGACTGCGGTGACGCTCTCCTTGACCAGTGCACCAATCGGCGCGACGCTCAGCGGCAATACGATTTCGTGGACACCCACGGCGGGACAATCCCGGGTTCCGAACAGCTTCGCCGTGACTGCGACTGCGTCAGGCGGCGCATCGGCAACACAGACCTGGACCGTGACACCATCCGGTACTATCCGCATCAGCTGGATCGATACCTTGTGGAACGAGAGCGGCAGCTCAACCAGTAAGCCCTTCGACTGGACCCCCGTCACCTCCTTTGTGGCTGCGCTCGTGCAGCAGCCGGATGGCTCCTTCACGTCACTCTCCGGAAGCGTTGGCGCGACTGGAGCGTTCGAAATCCCCAATGTGCCCGCAGGATATTACTGGTTGAGAATCGCCCCGCGCGG
>DASWCA010000316.1:0-3258 GCA_036390355.1 Acidobacteriaceae bacterium | reverse complement strand
AAGCCGATCACTCCATCCAGAACATCCTTCAACTGCTCGAAGCTGCATGAACAATGTTGAAGTATTCTTGTTTACGAATGAAAGCGTAAGAATCTAAGCGGCTGGTCGTTCAAAGGCGAAGGAACGATGAGCCTTTCGTCCGAGCGCCTCAAAGAGGGCCTGCACTCGTTAGAGATCCGGTCGACATTCAACATGGGGCGCGTCGATGGGAGCGGCGACTGGACCGACCTCGCTGTCACGCGCCAGTTCCCTTCAGAGGACTGGCGCGGCTTCAATCGCATCTCTGTGTGGATCTACCCGGATATCGACGGAGCGCCGGCCATCTCCGCCTCGCTGGTGCTGCACAACGAAGGTGCGCACATCCTGCCCGATTCCACAAACGAGGGCCGAGACGACTCCATTCCTCTGAAGAACCGCCTGTGGAATCACGTGGTCTGGGAGATCGCGCCTCTCGACCGCGACAAAGTCACGGCTCTGGATATCGGCTACGGAATGCCCAAGATGTTCCCCGATCCCGGCGACAAGACGGTGCTCTACATCGATCACCTCACGCTGGAGACTGTTGTACCCGATCATGTGGAGGGCTGGGATGTTTCGCCGGATCGCATTGCCTTTAGCCATTCCGGCTATATGACTGGATCGTCCAAGAGCGCCGTTGCGAGCGGCCTCAACGCCGGCAAGTTTTCGCTGGTGAATGCCTCAACTGGGGCAACTGTCGTGACCAAGCCCGTGGAGCAGAGACAGACCGCGCTGGGCAGCTATCAGGTCCTCGACTTCACAGAGGTGCAGAAGCCGGGGCGTTATCTCTTGCGCGCCGGTTCGGTGACCACGCAGCCCTTTCCCATCGGCGACGATGCGTGGCGCGAAAGCGTACTGAAGGCGCTGAACTTTCTTTACAGCGAACGCTGCGGAACCGTAATCCCCGGTATTCACGGCATCTGCCACCAGGACGACTACACCACCCATGATGGCAAGCGGATCATCGTAAATGGCGGCTATCACGATGCCGGCGATTTGACAGCAACGGGCAACACACCCGGGATCGCCTACGCACTTTTCGACTTTGCCGAACGGCTTAACCGCCAGCAGCAGGATCCCGAACTGGCTCAGCGCGTGATGGAAGAGGCGAAATGGGGCCTGAACTGGGTTCTGAGGACTAGCTTCGGAGATGGCTACCGCAGCACCGGACAACTGATCAGCTACTGGACCAACGGCATTGTGGGCGATGCCGACGATCGCCACGGTGAAGCGGTGAACGATCCGGAGTGGAACTTCCGCGTCGCCGCGGTGGAAGCGCTTGCCGCACGCATGTTGAAAGATGCCGACGCGGAGCTTGCCAATCGCAGCCTTGCTACGGCGAAGCAAGACTGGACTTTCGCCATGGAAGGCTTGAAGACGGCCAGTCCATTGCCGGAGGTCTACGGACAGAAGGATGAGCTGGAGCGCATCTCCTTTGGCGTGATCGCTTCGATTGACCTGTACCGAACCACCGGCGAGAGATCCTACGCCGAGGCAGCCGTACAACTCGCCGACAGTATCCTCTCCTCCCAGGAGCGCACGCTGCAGCCGTGGAGCATCCCCATGACGGGCTTCTTTTATACCGGCCCCTCGCGCGAGAACATCTTCCACCGCTTTCACATGGGCCAGGAGGAACAGCCGATTGTGGCGTTAGCTCATCTCTGCGAAGCGCTGCCCGACGATCCGCACTGGATGCAGTGGTACTCCGCCATCGCGCTGCACGCGAAGTACTATCAGGAGGCAGTGTCAACGGTGAATGCTCCGTACGATGTGCTTCCAGCAGCCGTCTATCGCGAGAGCGAAGTGCGTTTTCTGCCCGAATCCAAAACCTGGACCCCTCTTCGTAAAGCAGATCGTGATGACTACGTTGCGCAAATGCGCGGCGGCATCCCACTGGGAGACGGCGTGTACCTGCGGCGTTTCCCAGTGTGGTTCGATTTCCGCGGCAACTCGAGCGTGCTGCTCTCGGAGGCCAAGGCGCTTTCGGTGGCCAGCCAACTGCGCGACGACGCGCTGGGCGAGGATCTGGCGCAGAAACAAGCGCAATGGATCGTCGGCCGCAATCCTTTCTCAGGGAGCATCATGTACGGCGAGGGGTACGATTGGACCCCTCTCTACAGTGTCCGCTCAGGACAGATGGTCGGGGCCATTCCGGTGGGCATTGAAACCAAGGGTAATGCGGACACGCCTTATTGGCCAGCACAGATCTGCTGGACCTACAAAGAGGTCTGGACCCAGCCGGTCGGTGAATGGATCTGGCTCATGCATGACTTGAGCGGCCCCGCGGTTGTCGAAGGCGTCGCAGATTCCGCCAGCCGGAGCCCTGTGCAGCTTGTCGATGAGAAAACCGGACGCGTGCGGACCGCCGCGTGGGAAAGGACCGCGGGGCATTTTCGCGCCGTGGTTCCGCAGGGCCGCTACACGATCCGGCAAGGCGCGGAGCATACTTCGTTGCTGGCTCTCTCCGCTGGATCTTACCGGGTGGATCTGCGCAAGGGCAAAGCCGTCGACTTGACGGCTCAGGTGCGGAACGCGGGTCCGCGGGATGTCGTGGTGCAGCTCGAGGCCGAGGGCAGCGGGCCGCATCGGTTTACTCTTCGTGCGGATAATCTGAATCTCCGCGAACCAGCAGAACAGGAAGTGCGCCTCGAGCAGGGACGCAAGGAAGCTGTCACTTGGCACGCCCGCATCGCGAATGTCCGTACGCCGTGGGTCGGCGTCGTCGTTCAGGACGGAGATATGGAGAAGCGCACTGAGCTGACCGGAGTGGCGACAGGACACTGATGCGATGGCGCTCGTCGAGGCTCTTCCCTTTACGAAGATACGCCCGAACCCAGCGCGTCCGGACCCAGTCCATCGAGCGGGCCTTGCCTTCATTCTCCGGTAATGTTGGTGGCTTGCAGATCGGCGGTATCGAGCGCGAAGCGTAGTGCTCCGAAGAGCTGCGCATCCCGGCCCAATAAGCTGTGGGTGAGCTGAAGTGACGAATCCATCTGCCATTCGGTTAACAGCCGGTTGACCTCGCGGAGGAGCGCCGGATGAACTCCCACGCCGCCGCCCAGCACAAACAGCGGGCAGTTCAACACCGACCAAATGTTGTAAATGGCGTAAAACAAGATCCGCGCGGTTTGGGCAAGAATGGTCTGCGCCAAGGCATCGCCCTGCACAGCATGATCGAAGATTTCGGTGGCAAGCAGGCTGCTCGGCAGCGGTGTGGCGTTTTCGTTCCAGAGAATTCGC
>DASWCA010000315.1:0-2843 GCA_036390355.1 Acidobacteriaceae bacterium | reverse complement strand
CCGATCAGCCCGCGCACCTGAAACAGCAGCGCGAAGAACGCCGAAAAGTAGATCGCCCCCATCGCCCGCAGGAACACCCAGCGCGCAATCAGGTAGTTCCTCGCGCCATACTCCGAATCGAAGAGGTAGAGAAACAATTGCCTCGCCTTATCCATCGTTAGAGATTCGACTGCATTTCCACGTGCCGCGGTTGGATGCCAAATGCGCCGGGGCAGGCCGATGGCCACCATCGTAAGACAGGAGCATTGACCGGCCAGTGCAGCGAGACAACAATGGCGGTATGCTCCCGCTTGTCCTCGCTGCAATTGCTTTCCTGTTCATGCTGGTCGGCGCTGTCGTCTTCGTGATCTGCGTTCTCCTCCCCCCACTGCGCCGTTATGCGCTCAGCGCGGCACTCTGGTGCGCAATGTGGGGACCATCCAGTATCGCCTTCCTGCTTCTTGCTGGAACCGCAGTTGTAGCGGGGGTGTTCATCACCAAGACCGGTGATGTGGCGTCGCTGCCCGCTTCAAGGCTGTTTGCTGCCCTCGGCCGGAGTTATTTGATCGTTGCTGCTTTAGGAGCCGCGGCGATCGCCACAGCCGCCGCCTGGCTCCATCAGGCCCTCGCGCATCGATTGACGTTCCCCATGTTCCGCATCTACGCAGCGTTAGTCTGCGCTGGCATCGGAAGCGTATTCGGCTGTTGTCTTGGCTGGCTGATGGCCTGGGCCGGTATCCAACATTCTTTCGCGTGGTGGATCATGGGCATGCTGATTCTAGTCCTCGGTTTCGGAACAGCAGCGTACAAAGGAGCCCGTTCGCTGCGTGGAACACCTCCCACAAACTTCAGTTGGATATCCGCAGAAGAGTTCAACGGGACATAGCTTCAACGGGACAGACAAGCAATGCCGCAATCCTCCACAACTCGCCGCCACGGCAAAGCCTGTGTCATTGGCGCGGGCCCGAATGGTCTCGCCGCCGCCATTGTCCTCGCGCAGGCCGGCCTCGACGTCGAAGTCTTCGAAGCCGAACCCACCATCGGCGGCGCAGTCCGCACCATGGAACTCACCCTCCCAGGCTTCCACCACGACTTCGGCTCCGCAGTCCACCCCATGGCGGCGGGCTCTCCGTTCTTCTCTTCCCTGCCCCTCGAAGACTACGGTCTCGAATGGATCCACTCGCCCGCGCCTCTCGCCCACCCGCTCGACGACGGCACCGCCGTCATGCTCGAGCGCAACTTCCCCGAAGCCGAAGCGGCGCTCGGCAGCGCCGCCGGCTCGGAAGATTCAGACGGCAAAGCCTGGCGCAGTCTGATGGAGCCCTTCGCAACCCGCTGGGCCGACTTGACCGCCGACATCCTCCGCCCCACCGTCGCCATCCCGCATCACCCATTCCTCCTCGCCCGCCTTGGCCTCAACGCCCTTTTTCCCGCCACCATCGTCGCCCGCCGCCACTTCCGCAGCGAGCGGACCCGTGCACTCTTCGCTGGCCTCTCCGCGCATTCCTTCATGAGTCTCGACGAGCCCCTCAGCGCCTCCTTCGGCCTCATCCTCGGAATAGCCGCGCACGCTGTCGGATGGCCCATCCCGCGCGGCGGCGCACAGTCCATCGCCAACGCCCTCGCCGCACACCTCACCCACCTCGGTGGACGCATCACCACATCCACTCGCATCCGCAGCTTCAGCGAACTGCCCGCATGCGATCTCACGCTCTGCGACATCACGCCGCGACAGCTTCTCGCCCTCGCAGACCAACCCTCCGCCAACCCTCTGTCCGAAAGCTATCGCCGCCAACTAGCCGCGTTCAAATACGGCCCAGCCGCTTTCAAAGTCGACTACGCCCTGTCCGGCCCCATCCCCTGGAATGCTCCCGCCTGTCTCCGCGCCGCCACGGTCCACGTCGGGGGCAGTCTCGCCGATATCGCAGCCTCGGAATCCGCCATGTCCAGCGGCCACCACGCGACCAGACCGTTCGTCCTCGTCGCACAGCCAACCGTCTTCGACCACTCGCGCGCGCCCGCGGGCAAGCACATCGCCTGGGCCTACTGCCACGTCCCCAATGCCTCGACCGATTCCGAAGCCATGCTCGACCGCCTCGAGCGCCAGATCGAGCGCTTCGCCACGGGCTTCCGCGACTGCATCCTCGCCCGCCGCGTCTTTTCTCCCTCCGCACTGGAGTCCATGGACGCCAACCTCATCGGCGGCGACATCGGCGGAGGCGCCTTCAATCTGCGCCAACTCCTCTTCCGCCCTACGTGGCGCCAATACCGCACCTCGGCGCCGAACATCTATCTCTGTTCCTCCTCGACTCCGCCCGGCGGCGGCGTCCACGGCATGTGCGGAGCGAACGCAGCTCGAATGGCCCTCCGCAATCTGCCGCGTTAAAAATCCGGGGCCACCGCATAGTTCCTGCGATGGCCCCGAGTGCCGTTTGGCGTCTGCTCTATCTTTACATGCCGTTCTGGTTTCCGTCGGTCGGGTGCACAACGCGATAGCTGTTGTTGCCCTTCGACCACACCAGCAGCAGGATGTCCTTGCCTGCCGGAGTCGCGTGAACCGCACTTGCGAACTGTTCTGCCGAAGCAACCGGCTTCCGGTTCACCTCCACCACCACGTCACCCGGCTGCAACCCCGCGTCATCCGCCGGGCTGCCTGGACGAACCTGTGCGACCGCCGCTCCATGCACCTCCGCCGGCAGGTTCAACTGCTGCCGCACATCCTGGTTCAGGTCATCGACGGCCAATCCCAGCTTGCCCTCGTTGCCCTGCCGCTGCCCAGGCTCGTTGCTCGCCACCTCGGCAGCCGGCTTGTGATACTCGCCAACCTTCACGCTGATCTGCATCGGCTGGCCGTTGCGCAGGAT
>DASWCA010000314.1:0-13643 GCA_036390355.1 Acidobacteriaceae bacterium | reverse complement strand
ATCCATCACGATTCGACCCAGGAGAGACACGATGCATCTAGTCCGGAAGGCCTTCCAATCCACGTTGTTGTTAACTGTCCTCTTAATCGGCTGCAAAAGCGGCGGCGAGTTCCTTGGCAAGTGGGTGAATTCCACCAACAGCAATGACACCGTGCAGATTGATCGCAACGGAGACGAGTTCCTCATCACCGGGCCCGATGGCACGAAGATCGGCGCCACGCTCAAGGAAGAGACCTTGACGATGGCTCAGCCCATGACCGGCGTGACCTTCACTTATGTCAAGAGCTCGGACACGCTTCTGTCTCCGGGAGTCTACGGACAGGTGGAGTACAAACACGCCAAGTAGTCTGGCCGATCCGGGCTATTGCGCACGGCCTCGATTTCGAGGATAATAAATCTCGGAATCGAGGTGACCTTGTCCTCAGCTCTCGTCGCTCACAATATAGCCGCACCCAACGTAGTTGGATATCCCTTCGATCAGGCTCCCAACCTGGCCAGTGCGGAAGAGCGCAGCCGGTTGAGCCCGAGTGCGCTCAAAGCGTTCGTCAACATCGCCGCCAAGTGGGGACTGAATGAGGCGCAATCGCGAGGACTGCTTGGCGGCGTTGCGTCGTCGACCTTCCACGCCTGGAAGACGAACCCCAGGGGCAAGCGGCTCGACCAGGACTCGCTGACGCGCATCTCACTCGTCATCGGGATCTACAAGGCCCTCAATATCTATTTCGGCAAGCCCTGGGCCGATCGCTGGGTGACGCTGGAGAACCGCGGACCTCTCTTCGCCGGCCGAGCACCCATCGACTATATGCTCCGCCACGGTCAACCGGGCATGGTGGAGGTCCGCCGCATGCTCGATGCGTGGCGTGGTGGCCGGTGACTTCCAGGCACCAGAATCAGCCGGCCAACCCACCTCAGCACCGCAATCCTCCGATCCAGGTACTCAAGCGGCAGGGGATGCATCGCCTCATCCCGTCGCGCTTCAGCGAGGGAGGCACCGTGCTCGAAGACATTGCCACGGACAACGCCATGCTCGCCGACATCATGCTGCTGGACGGCGCGACCAACGACAGGTTGCAGGGCGAGCAGAATGGGTTGAGCGGCATCAGCCAGTTCGAACTGGTCTACGGCATCCCCAACGCCCACATCATTCGAGCGGCATTTCTCCATACCAGCCTCTTCGGCTCCCGCTTCAATGATGCGACCCGCGGCGCCTGGTATGCTGCCGGCGATCTGGAGACCTCGACCGCCGAGGTCGCCTACCACAAGGCAAGGCGGCTCGGGGAGATCGTGGTGCCGGAACTGCCCCAGCAGCGGCCGGACAGGGAAGTGTCCGAGTACGATGACTGGCTTGCGGACTTCCATGCGGCCCTGCATACGCTCGACCCGGTCGAAGCCTACGCAGACTGCCTGCAACCCGAACCGGTTCCGCAGTGCTACGCTGCCTCGCAACGGCTCGCCAGGCACCTTCTGGATCTGCGTTCCAATGGTCTCATTTATCCCAGCGTTCGCCGGGTGGGCGGCGTCTGCGTCGTGTGCTTCCGTCCGGCGCTCGTCTATCGGCCGCGACAGGGTGGCAGATACGAATTGCTGCTCACGCTGGAAGGCGACGAGTACAAGACTACCGTGCGCTCTGTGCGCCGCTAGCTCCGGGCGGCCTCGTGGGGCACTCCCAAGCCCCCGTGCCCCATTCATCGCGGCTTCATCGCGATGAGTGGGTCCACCGACACCATCCAACCAGCCCTTTTCAACCCACCACCCAAGCCCCCGTGCCCCATTCATCGCAGCTTTATCGCGACGAGTGGGTCCACCGACACCGCTCGACCAGCCCCTGTTCAACCTACCAACCCAAGCCCCCGTGCCCCATTCATCGCGGCTTCATCGCGATGAGTGGGTCCACCGACACCGTCCGCGAATGCTTGACACGCGCGATATACTTATAAAGTAGAGCAACAGGAGCGCGGCCTCGTGCCTGGCCCTGTCCTCTCATCCAGAAAACACCCGTGGGGGGCGCAAAATGGATTCCAATTGACCTGTCTTATTCATGGCTGCTTTTGGCAGAAAACGCGCCAAAATGGAGCTAACTGCTTTGCCTTCTAATATTTGACTCTAGCTATCCTGGAATCAGATATTTGCAGGAGCCGAAAATCGTAACTCGCTCTACCACAACCACTTAAGCCTACCACCCCCCCGGGGGGTGCCACGGAAAAGGACTGCAACCGGCAACCAGCAACCCATGTCTCAGAAGCGAGACATGGGGCACCCGAATTGGTGGTGTGATCAGACTTGGGGTACCTGGCTGGTTGGGCGGTGTCGGTGGCACGGACGCTTGGGCGGTGGGTTGAAAAGGGGCTGGACGACGGTTACCTGGTTAACTTCCTCGGCAATAGCACCATCAGGGGATTCTGCTGCCTGATCCCGTTCGCTAGCATGCCGATAAGAGGTTTCAGGCGTGCAGGTCATGAGCCATATTGCACCGTCAATAGGCGCAGACAGTGAAACCCGCTTCGCAGAGCCGCGGAGACGCTCGCATCTGAATGCCTCCAGCAGCTCTGGTATGGGGCAGCTTGCGATCGACCCGGGCCTGTTGTATGCCGCTGCGGCGGTGCTTGCGAATCATTCCGATCTAATATTTCGAACTCAGCCGCACAGTGAGAGTTAACGATGAAACTATTTACTGACGAGCGCGGACAAACCACGATAGTGATGATGCTGACCATCGCCTCCCTGTGCGGGATGGCGGGGTTTGCGGTTGACGTGGGCACCCTGTTCCACGCCAAAAGAATGCTGCAGACCGCAGCCGACGCGGGCGCCATCGCAGGATCAGCGGACAGGGGCTACGGAACCGCAACAGCATCGGCCAAGGCAGCCACAGCGCAGAATGGCATCACCGACGGTGTGAATGGAGTCGTGGTCACGGTCAACAATCCGCCATTGATCGGGCCGCACGCAGGAAAGTCGGGATTCGTGGAAGTCACCGTCACTCAGACTGCACCGACCTTCTTCATGAAGGTATTCCACCTGACCTCGATGACGGTCAGCGCCAGGGCAGTAGCCGCCAATGTGCCCATCTCGGGCTGCATCTACACCCTGGATCCCTCGGGAATCGATATCGGTCTCTCCGGCAGCGGCGATCTGAACATGCCGGATTGTGGCATTGTCGTCGACTCCGCATCGAGCAACGCCGTCAGTCTCAGCAATAACGCCCACATGACCGCACAGTCGATCGGTATCGTTGGCGGCTATTCGGGCGCTGCAGCGAACTATAGCCCGCTTCCAATCACCGGAATTCCCCCTGCGGCCGACCCGTTGGCTAGCCGAGTAAGTGCCCCATCTTTCGCCATATCCTCCTGCGTCTCCGACCCCCACCCCACCGGGACCGTAACTATGGGACCAACCGATCCCACAGTTCCGGTTTGCTACAACGGCCTCACCATGAGTGGAAGCGGCACAATAACCCTCGAACCGGGCCTCTACATCATTAATGGCGGATTGTCGTCCAGCGGTTCGGTCAATGTCGTGCTCGATCCCGCGGCGCTCGCGGCGAATCCCGGCGCCGGCGTCACCTTCTATCTGGCTCAGCCAAACGGATCGGTCTCGCTCACCGGTTCGGGCGCGCTCAATGTGAGTGCCCCAAATGATTCGCTTGCTCCGGCTGGGACCCCCCCTAGCCCGTACGACGGCATCCTCTTTTATGAGGACGCGAGAGACACGAACACGATGAAAGTTTCGGGGTCCAACAGTTCGACCATCTATGGCATCTTCTATGCCCCGAGTGCAAGCCTCACCTTGACCGGATCGACCGGCACCGGTTTCTACGCCGACCTGGTCGTTCACGCGCTCAACATCAACGGTTCGAATAACATTCACAACTATTCCAAGATTAACGGCAACTCGCCGTTAGCCGGCGCGGCACTGGTGGAGTGAACGATGAAAAATGCGATACAGGCAGTTTCGAAACGATTGCTCACGACGAGCGCACGCCGCAGAGCCATGCGTGACGACTCCGGACAGGCTCTTGTTGAACTTTCGGTCGGCCTAACCCTTTGCGTCGTCCTGATCGTTGGGGCGGCCGAATTCGGGCGCCTCGCCTATGCTTCCATTGAGGTCTCGAACGCAGCGCATGCCGGAGCCGCATACGGTGCGCAAACCCATACTAGCGCGAAAGACGATGCCGGAATGCAACTTGCAGCCACCAACGACGGCCCGAATGTGACCGCCTTGACCGCGACGTCCTCGCACTTCTGTTCCTGCGCCGACGGGTCGAGTTCGACCTGCCTGCCTACGGACTGTGCGGCCTCACACATCCTCGTATTCGTTGAGGTCGATACTACCGGCGTTGTCGATCCTTACTTCCACGTCCCGGGGCTGCCCAGGACGTATACGCTAACCGGCAAGGCCGTGATGAGGGTGGTGCAGTAGTGGCCCCGCAGATCACATCTCAGCGCCTGGCGGACCGGGCGACGAAGCCACCTTCATCCCCGCCGGAGCAGGGACTTCACCCGCGAACCCGGTTCGCACAGGCGTTCGTGCGAGCCGAGCACGGCGCTGCCGCTGTTGAGGTAGCGATCACCTCCGGCATCCTGTTTATGACTCTCATAGGCCTGATGAAGATTTGTCTTGCGATCTACACGTATCACTTTGTCTCAGAAGCCGCGCGCGAGGGCACCCGCTACGCCATCGTTCGGGGATCCGCCTGTGGTACGCCGTTTCCAAGTTTCACTACTGCATGCCCGGCGAAGGTGGACGGATCGGATGTAAACGCCTACGTAAAGGGCCTGAGTTATCCCGGCATCTCTTCGGCGGCGATGACGGTGACGACGACCTATTCGACCTACCCTGCAACAAAGGTTTGCAACCCTTTACCGACCTGCAACAACCCATCCGACCTGGTCACTGTCAAGGTTGACTATGCGTTCCCGTTGTCGCTCCCGTACATACCGGCGAACTCATTGTTCGTTCAGTGGCACCTTGACACCTATACGATGACCAGCACATCGGCGATGATCATCGCCCAATAGACGCAGGGATATGACTCGGCTCCGGACGTTTCTCGTGCCTTCAAGTGTGAGATTAAGATTTACCCTGCATCACCTTTACAACTATGGAGTTCGGCGATCCGCCAGATGGCAGGATTGTGAACAGCGCAGGCCCATCCTTGTCGGCGGTACGGATCACGGAGACGTCTCCGGAGTGCGCATCGGCCGCCAGCAGCAGATGCTCATCGGCCGAGAACGCCAGCGCATCGGGAGCATTCCCCGTACGCACACTGTAGGCCATCTGGCCGTCGTCGATGCTCCAGACATTGATTGAGTCTCCGGCGAAGTTCGATACCCACAGGTAGCTGTTATCGCCGCTGACGATGCTGTAGACCGGGCGATCTGCAATCGTATCGGTCCGGCTCACCTCGTTGGTCTGGGTATCGATCGCGGAGACTGAATTCGATCCAAAGTTCGAACAGAAGACCTGACCGCCATCGGGTTTCAGCGCAAGGTGGATCGGCGTTGCGCCCACATCCAGCAGGGCCAGCATGTGATCGGTCAGCAGCGATGGATTCTGCTTCGCCGCCCAGGAATCCGGCGCTGCCGCCAGTGAGATCACCATCACCTGGTGTCCGCCGGAGCAGGCAATGAACGCCTTCGACGAATCGTAGATCACCGCATCGGTCGCGCCGGGGCATCCCGAGTATGCCGCCCGCAAACGCGGCATCGGCTGCCGAGTCACGGCCGCAGGCTTGGCCGGAAGTCCGGGAAGTCCCAGCCCCGGCTTCGCCACATACGGCTCGATGCCGAAGACCGATACGCTCCCGCTGCCCCGGTTCGTCACCACCAGCGTCCGCATGTCCGGCGAGATACGCGCAAGGCCAGGCTGCTCGCCGGTTCCAACCACACCAATCTCGCGCCGCGCGTCCAGATCGATGACGCTGACCGAGTTCGATCCGCTGTTGGCGACGTAGGCGAAGTGGCCGGTGGCATCGACCTCGATGAAGTAGGGAAGCTTGTGTACGGGGATCGTCGCGACCACGCGATTCGCATCCGTATCGATCACCGAGACAGATCCAGTTGTAGCCGCGGTTCCGGTGTTGACCACGTAGACTTCGTTTCGCTTGGGATTGACTGCCATGCCGCTCGGCTGAGTCCCAACCTGCAGGGTCCGGTCCTGCCGCACGTAGACGAGGTCGAGCACCGACACTGTGTTTGACGAACCATTGGAGACGTAGGCGAACTCGCGGTATCCCGGCGGCACGTCCGGGAAGTGGGCGCGACGGCATCCAACCGCAGCCAGCAACATCGGCAGAGCAGCGGCCAGGACTCCATGCCGCCTCGCAGCTCGCCACAGTGATTGAATGATAGGCACCTCCGCGAGTCTAGCTGTCTGGCCACTTGCCCGCAAGCCAGAGCCGTCCGCAGAGAAAATGAACTCCGCGCGAAACTTTTTTGTGCCGCCAGGTTTTAGGTCAAAGAAGCGTAATTCCAATCCACACCGGAATCGACGCGTTCATTGACACAATCCTCGGACAACGAAGCCGAGGAGTTCTTCGGCTTCGTTGATTTTTCTAATTAGGAATCTTGGGTTTCCGAGTCGAGCCCGCCGCCCGCCCGCGAATTGTTCTTGGTTCGCATCCATTGCAAACCGATCCACATGGCATATCCACCCTGGATCAGCCACACCGCAAGATACGCCCAGAGCAGGTGATGGGCTCCCAGGCTGCTTCCGAACATCCACGCGAGTTTCATTTGGCAATCTCCAGGGAAGCTTCAATGGCTTGGAGAGCTGCTTCCTGCTCGGATTCCTGGCGGCGGCGCTCAAGAGCGTAGCGCAGGATCATGATGAAGATTCCCCACATTGCCCAGCCCAGAACGTTCATCCAAAACGCGGGTTTCATGGAAGGATCGATCCCTGAATCGGCCCCGCCGCCAAAGACCGGCGCAGGATGCTGCGTGCGCCACCACTGAATCGACATATAGACAATCGGCACATCGATCGCCGCAAAGACCGACAGCACCGCGGCCAGCGTGTGCGTCTGCCCCGTGGATGACAGCTTGCGCAGCATCAGGTAGCTGACGTACAGCAGCCACAACAGCAGCATGCTGGTCAGGCGCGCGTCCCATGTCCACCAGATGCCCCAGGCCGCCCGTCCCCATAGCATTCCAGTCGCCAGGCAAATGGTGCTGTACACGACTGTGACTTCCGCCGACGAGATTGCGACTGCATCGGCCGTGAGCGCTTTCAACGGATCGCGCCGCCGCCAGTAGAGATAGCAGAGGGACGCCGCGAAGTTCACATAGGGGAACAGCAGGCTCAACATCGACGTGGGGACGTGATAGTAGAAGATTCGCTGCACGTTGCCCATGGTTGCTTCCGTAGGCGCCACGAACAAGGCCAGCTTCGTCGCATAGGCGATAACGCCCAGCGTGATGCCTAACCAGACGATGCCAAGCGGGCCGAGAATGCGAGAGCGTTGCACAATCTCTATCTTACCGCGAACATATGCACTTTGTACCAACAGGATTGTGACAGGCGTCACGCAGTTCCGGAACACTATTCCGCGCTTAGTACGGTTTCGAAAAGAAGCAGGCAGACGGTGGTGAACGCGATGTTGTATGCCACCAGCAGTTTGATCCAGACGCCCGGGTCGAATTCGCCCGTCAGGATGGCGGTCGTCGCCTGCATCATCCCCAGCAGCGCCGGGATTGAGATCGGAAACAGGATCAGTGGAAGCAGCAACTCCCGGTTCCGCGTCCGCAGGCCGAGAGCGGCGAAGAACGTGCCATTGCAGACCAGCGCCCAGGTCCCCAGCGGCATCACGACGGCGAACAGCCATCCTTGCCCCAGCGCATGCAGATTGTAGAAGACGATGAACAGCGGCGCGAGCACTGCCTCCACGATCGCTACAAAGAGCAGGTTCGCCAACGCCTTTCCGAGAAAAAGCGCTGAAGGTGGCGCCGGCGACATCCTCTGCGCATCCAGCACGCGATTTCGCTGCTCGCGCGTCCATGCCTGATTCAGCGCCGTGATTGACGCGAACAGCAGCGCCACCCACAGGATGCCGCCGGCAATCTGCCGCGACATCGAGGCCGTCGGGTCGAATGCGAGCGAGAACACCACCACGACCAGCAGCGAGAAGAAGAGCATCCCGTTTACCGAATCGCGTGAGCGCCATTCCAGTTGCAGGTCCTTGCGCAGATGAGTCATGACGTGCCCGACGTAGCTCATCCGGACACCTGGGCGCTGGCCGCCGCGTGCATCGGCTTGGTCAGATCGGCGAGCGTCGCGCCGGTGGCCCGAAGGTAGTCGGCCGGCGCAAGCACAAGCTGTGTCCCACGCTGTCCGGCGGAGACTGACACCACGTCGTGCAGCTCGATGGTGTCGTCCGCATAGGCGGGGAAGAGGGTGCGCGCGGCCATTACGGTGACTCCTCCGCGCACGTATCCGGTCAGCGGCTCGACATCTTTCAGCGACGCCAGCTCGACTTTCTTTACCTGTGCCGCGCCTGCAAGTTTCTTCAAGTCAAGTTCAGCGTCGCCGGGAATCACCGCAAAAAAGTACGCCGGCTCACTCTGCCCGGCTGCAGGCGCAGTGCGCGTCAGCAAAGTCTTAAAGACCTGCTCCAGCGGCATTCCGATCTTGCGCGCGACCGAGATCGCGCTGAGGTCGTCGGGATCAACTTCGTACGTCTGAACCTGGTACGCGATGCCAAGCGAGTCCAGCAGACGCGCCGCGTTCGTCTTGACGGGCTTCACTGGCTTCATTGCTCAGCCAACTTTATTGTGCGCTCAGCCGTATCTTCGGACCTGTGCACGACTGAGATCACGGCCCCGGCACGCATGTTCAGCGTCATCTCGGCCAGCGGCTCGGCAAGCTTCGGCTGGTGGGTGGTGAGGATGATGGTGCGGGCTCGGCTGTCTACGCTGGCCGAATCCCCAGCTTCGTCCCCTGCAGTCGCAGGCCCGTCGACCGGCCAGGTCCGGAAGTCGAGCAGGAGTTCCACCATGTGCTGGGCGGAGGCTACATCGAGGTTCGAGAACGGCTCGTCGAGCAGGAGCAACTCAGGGTCAGTCTGCAGGACGCGCGCCAGCGAAGCCCGCTGCCGCATTCCCTGGGAATACTGCCCAACCGGACGCGTTAGCGCAGGGTCCAGCCCGACCGCTCGCAGCGCCATCTCCGGTGACGCGGTGCAGCCGCAGTCACACTGTCCAACGCCTTGCAGCCTGGCGTAATAGCGCAGGTTTTCAATGGCGGAAAGCTCGTCGTAGAGCATCGCGTCGTGGCTCATGTAGGCGATCCGGCTGCGGCGCTTGCGCGGTTCATCGCCAAAGACCTGGACCGTGCCTCGCGAGGGTGCGATCAGCCCGGCGAGCATCCGCAGCAGGGTCGATTTGCCCGCGCCGTTGTCGCCCAGAATCACCGTGGATGAGCCGACCGCGAACTCCACCGACACCTTGCGCAATGCGGCGAAGGTTCCATAGAGCTTGGAAACCTCAAGCAGCGAAGCGGCGCAGGCGGGATCCTGAATCTTCACGGGTTGTCTATCGCCTGTCTCCATGCGGCCTCATGCGAGTATAGAACTTTCGTCGGCGGCCTGGAGCAAGAGACCATGCCCGACGCAGGGTCGAGAGTCTATCGCCAGACTGACCAGCCGCGGCGATTGAGGCTCCAGAAGAGAATGGCAAGGCAGGTGGCGCTGAGGGTGATGAGGGCGGCTCCCATCGGGTATCGGCCGAAGAGGAGGTCGCCTACGCCGAAGAGCAGCGAATAGATGAGGGTGAAGCCCAGGACCCAGTGGAAGAAGTTATAGGCGAGGGTGGGGTCGTGGGCTTCGGCTGCGGGAGCGAAGCGGCTCCAGCCCAGGGCGGCGGGGCGGACGCGGTCGTAGAAGGCCTGCAGGGTGGCGTCGGACTCGGGGCGCGTGAGGAGGGTCACGGCGAGCCAGACGGCGGTGGTGAGGAACGTGGTGGTGAGCATGAGCCAGGCGAAGGCGTGGGGATCGTCCTGGTTGAGTGGCGCGAGGGCCAGTGCGGGATCGATGGAGTGGAGGGCGCGGACAGCGGGGAGGCCGAGGTGGCTTTCGAGGGTGAGGGAGATAGTAGCGGCGGCGGTCATGGCGGCGATCTCCGACCAGGCGTTGATGCGCCACCAGTACCAACGGAGGATGAAGACGAGGCCGGCGCCCGCTCCGAGGGCGAGGAGGAATTTCCACGCGGTGGCGATGGAGGCTCCGTGAGTAAGCATGTAGCCGGTGGCGGAGGCGGAGAGGACCGCTACAAGGATGGTGGCAAGACGGCTGGCGGCGACGTAGTGATGCTCAGTGCGGCCGGGCGCGAAGAAGCGCTTGTAGATGTCGTTGATCATGTAGGACGCGCCGAGGTTGAGGTGCGTGCCGATGGTGGACATGTAGGCCGCGGCGAATCCGGCAAGCATGAGGCCGCGGAGGCTGGGCGGCAGGTAGTGGACCATCACCCAGACGTAGGCGCCTTCCATGCCTCCTTGCGCCGCAGTGGGGTTAGGCAGGAGCACCAGCGCGACCAATGCGGTGAGGATCCACGGCCAGGGGCGTAGCGCGTAATGCGCGATGTTGAACCAGAGGGTCGCGCCGAGGGAGTGCTTCTCGTCCTTGGCGGAGAAGATGCGCTGGGCGATGTAGCCTCCGCCTCCGGGTTCGGCTCCGGGATACCAGCTTGCCCACCAGTTGAGCGAGAGCAGGACAAGGAAACTGAGGAAGAACGGCGAGGCGGTGGAAGGGATGAAGGCGAGGGTATCGCGAGGCTGGGCGGCGGTGGAGTGGGCGAGGTCGAATGCGTGGACCTGCGTGGCGAGCGAACCCATGCCACCGATGGCGTGGATTGCGAAGTACGCGAGCAGGCAGACCATCGACATCTTGAGAATGAACTGGAGCAGGTCGGTCCAGAGTACGGCCCAGAGGCCGGAGATGGCGTTGTAGGCGAGGGTGAGGGCGAGACAGCAAAAGACTCCGGTGAGCTGCTGCCTGGTCGAGGTGAGGCCCAGGGTGAGAGCGAGAATCTTGCACATGGCCAGGTTTACCCAGCCCATGATGATCGTGTTGACCGGGAGGGCAAGGTAGACGGCGCGAAATCCGCGGAGGAAGGTGGCGGGCGGGCCGGAGTAGCGGAATTCCGCAAACTCCATGTCGGTTAGAACCTTGGCGCGGCGCCAGAGCGGGGCGAAGAAAAAGACGGTCAGCATCCCGGAGAGCAGGAACGACCACCAGAGCCAGTTGCCGGCGATGCCCTGGGCGTAGATGAGACCGGTGACGACGAGCGGCGTGTCCGCGCCGAAGGTGGTGGCGACCATGGACGTGCCTGCGAGCCACCAGGTAACGCTGCGGCCCGAGAGGAAGAACTCGCCGATATCGCCGGACGCGCGCTTCATGTAGAAGAAGCCGATGGCGAGGTTGACCGCGAAGTAAGTAACGATCACCAGCCAGTCGAGATGCGTCAGGATCATCGGTTCTCCAAAAAGGGCAATGCTCCATCCTAGCCGATGCCGCTTTGCATCTCACAGAATATGCGTGGTCGGCATACGCGCAGGTAGGGTAGACTCTGCTGGGTGACTGCGATGAAGACGACGCTGCTGGCTACGATCGGGATGCTGGGGATGTTGGGTGCGGCTGCTGCCGGGGTGGGACAAACGCCTCCTGCGGCAGGCGGCGCGGCCGCTGATGCTTACGTTAACGAGAATGGAACGGATCCCACGCCACTGAAGATATCGGAGCTGGCTGGAAAAGTGCGCGGCTTCGGCGGAGACGCTATTCCGCGAGCATCCGTGTCGCTGTTTACGGAGATAGGACACTCGCTGATTGCAACGGTAATGAGCGACCGGGATGGAAAATTTCATTTCGACAGAGTCGACCACGGGCTGTACCGCGTGGTGGCACGGGTCGCGGGACTTTGCCCGGCGAATGTTCCGGTCAGATACGAGTCTTCGCTGGTTCGGCATCGGAAGCTGGAGATTACGATGCGGCCGAAGGGCATCGACACGTGCAGCTATGGAATGGCTAAATAAGGTAGTTGTCAGTTCTTGTTGTCAGTTCTCAGTTGAGAACGGCAGCATGCGTCGGATTGGAAGCAGAGTCCCTGCGGGAGTGCAAACTAAGAAAGCAATGACGGCGGAAAGCTGCGACTGCGCTACTGTTTGGATAGGTCGAAGACCTTTTCCATGGGGGCCCAGCGGCGGACGGGATCGGCTCCGGCTGGTACGGCCTGGAAGTTGCCCATCAGGGCCTCCCACTCGGCGACTTTGGGATTGGCGCGGTCCATGGCTGCCTTCTTCTCCAGCGAGAAGTCATCGCTGACCTCCATGATCATGAACATCCGTGTGCCGTGCAGATAGATCTCCATTCCGGTGACGCCGGCGGCGTAGAGGCTGTCGCGGATTTCTGGCCAGATCTTTTCGTGGTGACGCTTGTATTCGGCGATCTTGCTGGGGTCGTCCTGCAGGTCGAGCGTGAGACAGTGCCTTGGCATATTTCTCCGTGAGACTTGGCGGCGCGGCAGATGGATTGCGACAGAAGTTCTGCTGCGGTTCCACAGCAGCGTATCATCGCGCGGCTTCTGCCCGCAAAATCCGGGTCGATCCGATGGCCGCGTGCTACCCTCGGAGCGCACCGGAATCGCGCTGACGCGGGATTTGAACGAAAGCGAATGGGTACGCAGAGCACGATCAACCCAATGCGCGGTCTGGCACGTCTGCTTGTGAAGAGTGGCGGCTGGGGTGCGCGGGTCTGTCTGGCGATGCCTGGACTGGTCGGCACCGGCTGGCTCGTGCTTGCTCAGACGCAGGCTACCGTGACGCCGCTTGTACTTCCTTCTGCGATCGTCTTCGATGCTCAGGGCAACCTCTATTTTGCCGAGACGGGCAAGCACGTGGTGCGGAAGCTCTCCGCCGCCGGTGTGGTCAGTACCGTTGCGGGCAACGGAGTGCAGGGTTTCAGCGGGGATGGCGGGGCTGCTGTTTCCGCGGAGCTGGATTCGCCGGCCGGACTGGCGATGGATGGGGCCGGCAATCTCTTCATCGCTGACAGCCACAACCAGCGCGTTCGGGAGGTAGCGGCTGCGACCGGGGGGATTACGACGATCGCGGGTACGGGCGTTGCGGGTTTCTCCGGCGATGGCGGGCTGGCCACGGCGGCGCGACTCGATTTGCCGACAGCGCTCGCGATCGATTCGACCGGCAATGTGTATGTGGCGGATACGAATAATCACCGGGTACGGCGGATTGCGGCGACGACCGGATTTATCGCGACCGTCGCGGGGAATGGCGTGGAGGGTTTTGCCGGGGACGGCGGCTTGGCAACAACGGCTTCGATTGATTCGCCTAATGGGCTGGCGATGGATGGGGCGGGGAATCTGTTTATCGCCGACACGCACAACGGGCGGGTGCGCGAGGTGAGCGCGGCGACTGGGTTGATCTCCAGTGTTGCGGGCGCGGGGTTTGCCGGTGGCAACGTGCAGATGTTTGGCGGTGATGGAGGCGCGGCGAAGGCTGCGGGTCTGGCTCTGCCGCGTGGCCTGACGATCGACGCGGCCGGGAATCTCTACGTGGCGGACAGCGCGAACCACCGCGTCCGGCGCATTTCTACCTCGGGCACGATTACGACGGTTGCGGGGCAGGGGACGGAGACTTTTGCG
>DASWCA010000313.1:0-17018 GCA_036390355.1 Acidobacteriaceae bacterium | reverse complement strand
AAGATGTACTTTAGGACTTAAGTACGGGGGGGAGGGTAGCCCGGGAAAGCACCTCTGTGTTCTCTCTTCTGCTCTGTGTACTCTGTGATTCGCTCTTTGCCTCGGTCGGGCCTTTTCGCTTTCTTTGACATCAGGGCCGTCTCGTTGGTATAGACCAACCGCAGTATCTAAGTCTTCTAAAAGCCGTACTTAGGACCTAAGTACGGGGGTAGAGGCACTCATCCACATCACCCTGCCAGCCGCTCCAACTGCCCCAGATGGTTGATGTCATGCCCGCCGATCGTCTCCGCAATCGTCCACAGCGTCATCGTCCCGCGCTCGGGATGTGTGACTGGCCGGCGTCTCTCCTCCGCCGTCGTCGCGTCCAGCAGCAGCAGATTCCAGTTCCGGCTCGCCTCGAACATGCGCAGCGCCGATTCGGCGTCGAGATTCTCATACCGCAGCGCCCACTTCTCCTGATCGAACGGCTGCAACACCGGGCTGTCTTCCGCCAGCGTCTGCTTCAGCCGAAAGCTGAACACCAGCTCGCAATCCGCCAGATGGCAGACGATCTCGCGCGCATTCCAACGTTTCGCCGGCGGCTGCTGCTGAAGCTGTTCCGCAGGCATGCGCGCGAGCAGCCGCCGAATCGCACTGGCAGTCTCCCGCATGGTCTCGAGCGGATCGCGATCGCCCAGATATTTGGCATAAGGGTTGAGTTCCATGGAGAAACGTTAGCACGCACCCGCGGGACACTCCAACCCACGATGCACCTCACTTTTTCCTCGCGCACTTTTGCCGATAGACTGAATCCCGTCCGGCGCATGAGCTACTTCTGGCGCGGCTGACATTCATTGCTGCAACCGCCCGCAAGCCGACCGCATCGAAATGCCTGACCCGAAGCGCCGGAGGATCACCAACATGCAAAGCCAATCCCTACGCCAGCCGTCTGGCCGAACCTCCTCCGTCCTCCAGGATCGCTATTGCGCGGTCCGCGCTGCCTCGCTCGCGCTCGCTGCGCCGCTCTCTCCTGAGGACCTCATGGTCCAGTCCTGTCCGGAGGCAAGCCCCGTAAAGTGGCACCTCGCTCATACCTCGTGGTTCTTCGAGACCTTCGTCCTCCGCGACTTCCTCGCCAACTACACAGAATTCCATCCCGACTTCCACTGGCTCTTCAACTCCTACTACAACTCCCTTGGCGACATGCCCGCCAAGTCTCTCCGCGCCAGCTTCTCCCGGCCGCCACTCAGCGACATTCTCGCCTACCGTGAGCACGTCGACGGCGCCATCGCCCGGCTTCTCGAAGCCACGCCCGAGTTCCCCGCCAACGCCGAAGCCGCTCGCCGCATCGCCCTCGGCCTGGAGCACGAGCAGCAGCACCAGGAACTCATCGCCACCGACATCAAGCACGCACTCTTCACCAACCCGCTCCACCCGGCCTATCGCGACCCTTCGGCCACGCCCACAAGCGACAGCATCGCCCCGCCACTCGACTGGATGAGCTATAACCCCGGTCTCACCCAAATTGGCTTTGCCCCCGACCCTGACTCCTCGGAAGCCTTTTGTTTCGATAACGAGACCCCGCGTCATTTCGTCTACATCGCGCCCTTCTCGATCGCAACCCGTTCCGTCACCTGCGCCGAATACCTCGCTTTCATGGACGACAACGGCTACGACCGCCCCGAACTCTGGCTCTCCGAAGGCTGGACGACCATCCGCGAGCAAGCCTGGCAGGCTCCGCTCTACTGGCAGCGCTCGTCCGCGACCGCCTCCGGCTGGCGCATCTACACGCTGCGCGGTTTCGAAGCGCTCGACGTCCTCTCCGAGACTCCAGTCTGTCATCTCAGCTTCTTCGAGGCCGACGCCTACGCCCGCTGGGTCGCCCGGCAGAACCCCGGAACCCGCCTGCCAACCGAATTCGAGTGGGAGTACGCAGCCACCCAGCTGGGAATCCTTCGCCGCAGCGCTCCCCAGCCGGCCGCGCTGCTCACGTATCCGGCACCGCTCCAGAAGCCCGCGGTTCTCGCCGCCACTACGGCCAACCTGCTGGAAACCGGAGCCTTGCACCCGACCCGCGCCTCGTCGCTCTCCGGCCTGCAGCAGATGTACGGCGACGTCTGGGAGTGGACTTCTTCCGCCTACACCGGCTATCCCGGCTATCACCCGCTCCCGGGAGCCCTCGGCGAATACAACGGCAAGTTCATGTCCTCGCAGGTGGTCCTGCGCGGCGGCTCCTGCGTCACCCCAGCCAGCCACATCCGCGCTACCTACCGCAATTTCTTCTCGCCAGCCACCCGCTGGCAGTTCTCCGGGCTGCGCCTCGCCAAAGACGGCTCCAGTTAGCCCCGCCATTGTTTGTCATTCCGCGGCGCAGCGCAGGAATCTGCCGTTTTTCGGTCGTAATTCCTCAATTCTTCCGCACCGATTCGCGCCCAACCCGCATCCAACCTCGAAACATCTTAGCTCCATCCGAGAGAACCGTGCCCCCAACTGCCGCGATCCTGGAAGCGCCCCAAATCTCTGCCAGCACGAACGCTGTAGCCGCCGAAGCCCGCCGAGGCCTCACCACCACCCCAAAATCACTCCCACCGTGGCTCTTCTACGACGAAGCGGGCTCCCGGCTCTTCGAGCAGATCACCACCCTGCCCGAGTACTACCTGACGCGCACCGAGCGCGAGATTTTCGCCACCCACGCCGGCGAAATCTTCCGTCAACTGGGATCCTCAAGCAACCACCACCAAACACCGATCACCATCGTCGAACTCGGCGCAGGCACCGCCGCGAAGACTGGAATTCTGCTCCGCGCCCTGGCGCGCCGGCAGTCCACTGTCCTCTATCAGCCCATCGACATCAGCCCAACCGCCCTCGAAGAAGCCCGCGAGACCATTGAGCGCAACATCCCCGGCGTCACGGTCCGCCCTCGCGTCGCCAACTACACCAGCGATACCGTCCGCATCGAACGCGAGCCTGACACGAAAGTCCTCGCCCTCTACATCGGTTCCAGCATTGGCAACTTCTCGCCGTCCGAGGCTTGCGACATCCTCACTCGCCTTCGCTCCGAACTCGAGCCCGGCGACGCGCTGCTGCTCGGCACAGACCTTGCACCCAGCCCAACCAAATCCGTCGCAACTCTACTCGCGGCCTACAACGATGACCGGGGCGTCACCGCAGCCTTCAACCGCAACATCCTCAGCCGCCTCAATCGGGAACTCGGCGCCAACTTCCACCCCGAACGCTTCATCCACCGAGCCCTCTGGAACGCCGCTCATTCCCGCATCGAGATTTATCTCGAATCATTCGCGGCGCAGGGCGTCCGCATACCAGCCCTGGGCGCGAGCCTGGGTTTCGCCATCCAACTCCTCCCGGGCGAAACAATTCATACCGAAAATAGTTACAAATTCACTCGCGATACCGTCGCCGCTCTGCTCGCGGACTGCGCATTCACTCCGACTCGCACCTTTACCGATCCGCAAAACCTCTTCTCCGTCACCCTCGCCGAAGCAGTCTGATATTTTATGGATCGTCATTTTCGCGGGGGCCCCCTGTAAAAATCCGTGATAAACTAAGTCCAGTGGACTAAGTCCACCGGGATCGGGGTGCCATGCAGACCGTCAACATCCACGAAGCCAAAACCCACCTCTCGAAGCTCATCGCGAAAGCCGCGAAGGGCGAGCCCTTCATCATCGCCAAGGCTGGCAAGCCCATGGTCAAAGTCGTCTCCATCGACGCGCCCGAGCCGAAAAAGATGCGCCGCATCGGCTTTATGAAGGGGCAATTCAAAGTGCCGGACGACATCAAGACCATGTTCAAAGGTGAGATTGAAGAGATGTTCTACGGGAAATCGTGAAGCTGCTCCCCGACACGCATATCCTTTTGTGGGCAGCAATCGATCCGGACAAGCTGTCCAGGGCAGCGGTCGGCCTGATCGGTGACGACGGCAATCAATTGTTCTTTAGTGCACTCAGCATTTGGGAAGTTGCCATTAAGAGCGCTCTCGGGAAGAAAAACTTCGATACGGATGCCCGGCTGCTCCGCCGCGGATTGCTCAACGCCGGCTACACTGAACTCCCCATCACCAGCGATCACGCATTAGGCGTCTACAGTCTTCCACCCATCCACAAGGATCCCTTTGACCGTCTCCTTATCGCCCAGGCCACGGTCGAAGGGTTCACCCTCCTGACTGCCGACCGCCAAGTCGCAAAATACCCCGGCCCAATCCGCAAAGTCTAATAAACCGCTCCGCAGATTCTACAACCGTTCCAACCTCCAGACGCAGAAACGGCGGCCGCAAACACCGCGACAGCCGTCCTCAACTAGCAACCAACAACCAGCAACTCGTCCCTAGATATGGCAGTGCACCATGCCGCGCTTCTCCAGATAGCGCTGATGATATTCCTCAGCCTTCCAGAAAACCGTTGCCGGTTCCACCTTGGTCACAATCGGCTTGCGATATGCTCCCGAAGCATTCAACTCCGCGATCTTCGCCTTCGCCTGTTCCGTCTGCTCGTCTGACTGCGCAAAGATCACGCTGCGATATTGCGAGCCCCAGTCCGGCCCTTGCCGGTTCAACTGTGTGGGATCGTGCAGTGCGAAAAACGCATCCAGCAGCGCGTCGAACGACACGCGCGATGGATCGAACGTAACTTCCACTACCTCAGCGTGTCCTGTACGGTCGGTGCATACCTCTTTGTACGTGGGATGCTCAAGTCCTCCGCCTTCGTATCCTGCCGCTGTGTCCAATACTCCCGGCATTTCTGCAAATCGTGCTTCCACACCCCAAAAACATCCAGCACCAAATGTTGCCTTCTCGATTGCCACTTTGCATTACTCCTTTACTGCCCGATGGGTCCTGTTCGGTCACCCCGAATCCTTTATCGGCTGCCCGCACTACTTGGATGCATGAGACCGGATTTAGTCTTGCACCTCAGTATTAAAACCGGAAGTATTTCTAGGCCCACAGACACACCTTCGTCAAACCCCTTTTTGGGGGATTCACCAGAACGCCAACCCACGATCTCGCGCCCTATGCCATTAATCCGACATAGCCCGGCAATCGATTGACTCGATTTCGCCATTACGCCCTGCGAAAGCGATAATCTGCTTCGGCTTCCATCAGGTCCCCGCCACACCCGCGACACCGCGAACCTAGTACCTCGAACCTCTCTTCACCTTCTTTACCGGAGCCTTCAATTGCGCAAACTCCGGCACTTTTTTCTTCGGAACCACCTTCTTACCCTTGGCGGCCCGTTCCAGTGCCATCACCTCGCCCGGAGTCAGCTCGCGAAACTCACCCGGCGGCACATCCAGCCGCAGCGCTCCATACCCGATCCGCCGAATCTTTTCCACATGATGCCCAATCTCTTCGAACATCTTCCGGAGCTGCCGGTTCCGCCCCTCGGTCAACGTCAACTCGTACCAGGGATTCTCTCCACCGCGTACCAGCTCCAACTTCGCCGGGGCGGTCACGATCCGGTCTCTCCGTCCCGCGCGCACCTCGTCCAGGCGGCCGCGGTCGATCACGATCCCCCGCCGAATCTGGTCCAGCCCGCTCTCCGGAGGAACACCGCTCACCTTCACCAGATAGGTCTTCTCGACTCCAGCCGCAGCCTTCGACAGCATGTTCGCCAGCTCGCCGTCATTCGTCATCAGCAGCAGGCCCTCAGACAGATAATCGAGCCGACCCACCGGATACAGACGCACCCGATCACCATGCGGTCCGGCTTTCGGCTTGGCCATCAGATCCATCACCGTCGGCCGCTTCTGCGGATCGTCCAGTGTCGTCACGTAGCCACGCGGCTTGTTCAGCATGTAATACCGCTGCTGCTCCGGCCCCTTCAACAGTTTTCCATCGACGCGGATGTGGTCGCGGCTGGTATCATGCTTCGTGCCTAGCTCGGTAATCGTTGTGCCGTTGACCTGCACTCGCCCTTCGAGGATGATCTCCTCGGCCTTCCGCCGGCTCGCAATCCCCGCCGCAGCCAGAATCTTCTGCAGCCGCTCCAGCTTTGCGTCCGGAGCCGCCCCACCTTCCATTTCCTTCGTCATTCCCAGCCTCATCCCTCTGACCGCGGACTAGCTCATCGCAGTCGGTATTGCTCAGACGCAGTTCGACCGCGCCCTCACTATTATCGCCTGTTTGACACGTCCCGTCCGGCGCAGCCTTTGATGAGGTCACCCCACCGGCCGCTGTTTGCTGTAACTTATCTCTAACCGCATCTCAATTCAGCCGCCGCCCGTCGCAAACACTGGATCCGATTCAAACAGTAGGAGACGCACATGCCTCTCGAGGTCATCATCCCCGACGAAGCCCCGTCTGCCGACTCCGGCCTGCGCCACAACATCCTCTCACCACTCGAAACTCTTTCACAGTCCATCTCCGCCATCGCGCCCACCACCTCGCCCGCGCTCACCGTCCCGCTGGTCTTCGCGCTCGCCGGCAACGGAGCCTGGCTCGCGTACATCATCGCCGGCTCGGCCATCCTCCTCATCGCCCTCTGCATCGCGCGATTTGCGCGAACCTCTGCCTCGCCCGGCTCTCTCTACAAATATGCGACGGACTCGCTCCCGCCGATCTGCGGCGGCGCTGCCGGCGGGGCCCTCCTCCTCGCCTACGTAGCCACTGGCTCCTCAGTCGTCGGAGGCTTCATCAACTACGCGCGCGTCCTTCTCCCCGCCGCGCATCCGGTCCCGGCGCCAGTCCTGGCCCTCGCCGCCGCGGCCGCCGCCACCTTCTTCGCCTACCGCGACGTCCAGGCCTCCGCCCGCCTCATGTTGTGGATCGAAGCCGGCTCGGTCTCCATGATCCTGCTTGTGGTCGCGGCCCTGCTCTTCCGCAACGGCCTGCACCTCGACACGCCCCAGCTCACACTCAACCACGTCAACCCCTCCGGAGTCCGCCTGGGAGTCGTTCTCGCTATCTTCAGCTTCGTCGGATTCGAGAGCGCCACCACCCTCGGCCACGAAGCCCGCAATCCCCTGCGAACCATCCCCCGCGCCATCATCCAGTCCGCCGTGCTCGCCGGACTCTTCTTCCTCGTCTGTTGCTACACCGAAACCCTCGGCTTCCGCGAACTCCACCAGGACCTCGGCAAATCCGACGCCCCATTCCGAGCGCTCGCCACCCTCGCCCGTACGCCCATCCTCGGCCCGCTCATCGACATCTGCGCCTTCGTCAGCATGTTCGCCTGCACGCTCGCCTGCATCACCGCCGCCGCCCGCGTCCTGCTCAAGATGGCCCACGACGGTCTGGCTCCATCGCCGCTGGGCCGCGCCCACCACAAGAACGAGACGCCCCACCTCGCCGTCCTCACCACCGGGCTCGCTGTCCTCTTACCGGCAGTCGTCCTCTCCGCCCGCGGAGCGTCCGGCGCCGACATCTACGCCTGGATGGGCTCGCTCGCCGTCTATGGATTCCTCACCGTCTACCTGCTCGTCGCCGCCGCGCTCGCGTTCTACCTCCACCGCAACGCCCAGCTCACACCCGCAGCGCTCACCCTGTCGATCGCCGCCGCGCTTGCGATGCTCCTCGCCATGGCCGGAACGCTCTACCCCGTTCCCGACGCTCCGTACAACTATCTCCCCTACATCTACCTCGCCTACCTCAGCGCCGGTCTGGTCTGGTTCGCAATCGTCCGTCGTCGCTCGGCCATTTGAGACCGCTATGCTCACGCACTTCACCATCCGCATCGCCACCCCCGCAGACACTCCTGCGATCGCAGCCCTCATCGCTGCCTCCGTCCGCGCCCTCCAGGCCCCCGACTACACCCCTACCCAAATCGAAAACGCCCTCGCCACCGTCTTCACAGTCGACACCCAGCTCATCGCCGACGGCACCTACTTCCTCGCCCACGCTGCCTCAGGCGAAATCGCGGGATGCGGCGGCTGGAGCTTCCGCAAGACCCTCTACGGCGGCGACCACGACCTGACCCGCTCGCACCGCTCGCACGCATCCCCGGGCGATCCCGCCCAGACCAGCCGCCTCGACCCGGCCACCAGCGCCGCGAAAATCCGCGCCATCTTTGTTCACCCCGCCTTCGCCCGCCAAGGCCTCGGCGCCCTCATCCTGGCCACCGCGGAACAGGCCGCCATCGCCGCCGGCTTCACCCGCCTCGAGATGGGCAGCACCCTTACCGGCCTCGCCCTCTACACCCTAAAGGGCTACCGCGAGATCAGTCGCGCCGAGGCCCCCGTCGGCCCCACCGAAACCATCACCGTAGTCCACATGACAAAAAACACTGACCACTGACAACCTTCCTCACCCCACGCCGATATCTTCGTTCCAGACCTCAGGATGCTCGCGAATATATCCCGCCAGCAGCTCCATGCAAGCCGCCGACTGAAGATCGACCACCTCGACGCCATTCTCGCGCAGCCAGTCGATCCCACCCTGGAACGTCTCGCTCTCCCCCACAATCACTCGGCGAAACCCGAACTGGCGGATCAGCCCCGAGCAGTACCAGCACGGCGCCAGCGTGGTCACCATCGTCATCTCGCGATAGCTTTTCTGCCGCCTTGCCCGCCGAAACGCGTCGGTCTCGCCATGCACACTCGGATCGTCCTGCTGCACCCGCCGGTTATGCCCCGACGAGACCAGGCGCCCATCCGCGTCAAACAGCGCCGCGCCGATCGGGATTCCGCCCTCAGCCAGCCCCGCCCGCGCCTCAGCCAGCGCAACTTCCAGCATCTCAGTGTCACGCGCGCTCAAGGCTGCAACGTCCCATGGCTGACTTCGTCGAGTACTTTCTCCAGCCCCGTCGGTTTATGCCGATCCGACTCGTACTCTGCCGGAGCGCTCCCGCGCGGCGTCTCCAATCCGCTTGCGCTAGCCTCCACCGCATCCGGCGTAAGCGGCTGGTCCGGACCGAACTCGCCATCGCCCTCCGGAGTTCCCACGACGTCGGTCGCACGATCATCCCTGAGTTTGACCATCGACTCCCTCCACCCGCTCCAACCCGTAGCTAAAACCTACTCTTCGCCGCTCTGAATCTCGGCTTCCTGTTCCGACGGATCGTCCGGATCATGCGAATAATCCGGTGGCAGCGACGAGATGCGCCCATCCACCGAAGCCTTATCGCCCGTCTCTTCGGAAACGTTATCCGCGGGCGCGCTCTCGCCGTCGGCCTGCGCTTCGTGGCTGTCCCGCTGCGGCTCCAATTCCTCCGCAGTCTCAGGCGCGCGATGCTCCGGCTCTCGTCCGTCATCCATCGCAATCTCCTCCTGCTCGGCCATCTGCCCGGCCATCTTCTCAAACTCTTCGATGCTGGGAAGCTCCGCCACGTCTTTCAGCCCGAACTTCAGCAGGAACTCCCGCGTCGTCTTGTAGAGAATCGGCCGTCCGATGACGTGCTTCCGGCCCGCTGTCGTAATCAGCTTGCGCGCGATCAGCGATCCCAGCACACCGCTCGAATCCACTCCGCGAATCTCCGAGATCTCCGGCGACGTTACCGGCTGCTTGTACGCCACCACCGCCAACGTCTCCAGCGCCTGCAAGCTCAGCTTCAGCGGAGGCTTCAGCGACTTCACAAATCCGCGCACCGCGTCGTGGTATTCCGGCTTGGTCCCAAAGCGGAAGCCGCCTGCGACCTCGCGAATCTCCAGACCGCGTTCAGACGTCGCATACTCCGCGATCAACTGGTCGAGCACCGAGCGAAAATACCCGCGCAGCTTCGCCGCCCGAGCCTTTTCCGCACGTGCCGCAGCCGCCGCCTCGTCCGGTTCGCTCGCCGGCTCCGGCGGTTCGCCAGCCGTCTGCTCAGGCTGATCAGGTTCCGCTGCCGCAGCCTCGAGCGATGGCGGCTCCTCCGAAACGACCGCGGCCGCACCGTCTTCGGCGGCATCGAAGTCCGGCCCCAGCGTCGGCTCTGTCTCGACAGCCTCGAGCTCCGCCTCCTGCAACAGCGTCAGTTGGTCTGCCGCCGCGCGGTCAAGGTCCGCTTGCGCCTCTTCGCCCAGCAGGCCCACCAGTTGTGCCAGAGTTACCGGCTCTTCCGACGCATAAATAACTGCTTCAATCTTTGCTTTAAGGCTCATAAATGTCAGACATAAGCATACCAACCAAGCAGCCTGCGCGCAGAGAATGTCTCCGATCGGTCCCCGCCGGCGTTTATCGGTGTAGAGCCTTTTCCTTTACTTCGCCCACGTGTTGAACAGCCAGAACAGCCCGCCCGAAAGCAGTGCCGCCGCCGGCAGCGTGAACACCCACGCCATCGCAATGTTCCGAATCGTCGAACGTTGCAGCCCGCTGTTGTTCGCAGCCATCGTGCCTGCCACGCCCGAATTCAGAACATGTGTCGTCGAGACTGGCAACCCGTATCCGTCCGCCAGGCCGATTGTGATCATCGCGGTTAGTTCGGCCGACGCGCCCTGTGCATACGTCATGTGGCTCTTGCCGATCTTCTCGCCCACCGTCACCACAATGCGCTTCCACCCGATCATCGTTCCCAGCCCAAGCGCCAGCGCAACCGCAACCTTCACCCACGTCGGAACGAATTTGGTCGACCTGTTGAGATAGCCCTGATAGCTCGTCAGGATAGCGTTGTCCGCGGACGACATCTTTGGGCCGCCGTTCTTCGCCATCAGCCGAAGCGTCTCGCCGGTCAGATACATCTGGTTGCGAACGTTCGACTGCATTCCCTGCGGCAGCCGCGCCAATGTCCCATACGCAACCACTTCAGTGCGGATGTCGATCACCATCTGACGCAGCGCGAGGATCACGCCCGGCTCATACCGCTTCGTGCTGACAAACTGCTCCAACTCCGAGCCGGGATCCTGTGCCTTCGTGGCAGAAATCACATTCGCCGCAGGATGGACGTAGTTGTCCAGCGCGCCTGCCACCTGCGTCGACACGGCCGCAAACGTCTGCACCTGATTCGCACCCATCGCGTGGTTCAGCGCATACGCGGTCGGCACCGTTCCGACCAGAATCAGCATGATCAGCCCCATGCCCTTCTGCCCGTCGTTCGATCCATGGAAGTAGCTGACGCCGCCGCAGGTGAAGATCAGCAGCACCCGAATCCAGAACGGAGGAGGAGTCGTGCCCACCGGAGCCTCGTACAGCCGCGAATCGTGGGCGACCAATTTGAACGCGATGAAGATCGCCCCAGCCATCGCGAATCCGATCAGTGGTGACAGCAGCAGAGCCTTGAACACTTTCTCCACCTGCTCCCAGTCCACGCCCGCGGTGCCCGAATTCCCTTGCATCAACTGGTTCGCCAGCCCCACGCCGAGGATCGATCCAATCATCGTGTGCGAACTCGATGCCGGGAGCCCGCGATACCAGGTCGCCAGGTTCCACAGGATCGCAGCAACCAGTAGCGCGAAGATCATCGCAAAGCCCGAGCCCTTGCTCGCTTTCAAGATCAGTTCAACCGGCAGCAGCGAGATGATCGCAAACGCCACCGCACCCGAACTCATCAGCACGCCGATGAAATTGAAAACGCCTGAGTAGACCACGGCGACCCGCGGCGCCAGCGAGTTGGTATAAATCACCGTCGCCACCGCATTCGCTGTGTCGTGAAATCCGTTTACGAACTCGAAGCCCAGCGCAATCAGCAGCGCCATCCCAAGCAGCAGATAAGGAAACACGCTGGCATATGGAACGGCGGAAAGGTCTCCCCAAAGCTGCGCCGTAATATACGTCAACGCGCCGCCTACAATCAGCGCAAACAGAGCCACGCCGATTTTATCGGTCGACGATTTCTTTAGCTTTTCTTCGAGGACAGAGGGCGGGGGCAGCGTGGCTTGCGTGGCCAAGAATCACCTTGATTGAATTGCAGGACCACAACCAAGCTACGCCCGCCGAGCAAAATGAATGTTACAGTTCGATGAAAGATGTCGGCCAGCTTCCGTGGAAATCACGTCGATTAGACCGTTCAAACCTCTAAGGTTCAGCAATTTAGCGCCTGATCCGAGCTTATCGATTTAGCCGTGCAAGAATGATCGAATATCGGAGTAAAGAGGCGGTAACCGGCCACAGATCGAACAATCTAGGACTGCATTATCGCCAATCGTCCCTCAGTCGTTCCTGATCCGCAAATACCTGATCGAATGCATCCGTCTTCTTGATCAGGATGTCCCCCATCTGCTGCGGCTGATGCAAAAGCACCGCCTGCAGGCGCACAAGCTCCAGCATCGCCAGGAACATGCAGATCAGTGCCCGCTCGGAGTGCGTGCTGTGCAGCAGACGGCGCAGGCTTACCGGTCGGTCCTCCATCAGGAGGCGGCGCTTCACATACTCGATCATCTGCGCAACCGTCACCGCTTCTTCATCGACATTCAACACCGGCCGCTCGCGCATCCGTTCCAGCACATCCTGGAACACCCGCACCAGGTCGACTGTGTCCGCGGCGATCTCCTGCTCCATCCCTGTCGCCGCCGCCTCATTCCCGGCCTGCTCGCGCAGAAACTCGCGCATCCCCGGCTTCGACCATGTGGCCTCTTCAATCTGCTGCTTCTGCATCAGCATCTGCGCCGCAGCCTTGAAGCGCTCGTGCTCCAGCAGCCGATCCACCAACTCCCGCCGCGGATCTTCTGAATCGGCTCCGGCCACGTCCGAAGGATCGCGCGGCAGCAACGTCTTCGACTTGATGTGAATCAGCAACGACGCCATGTAAATGAACTCGCCCGCCGAATCCACATCGGTCTGCTTCAACTGGTGGCAGTAATCCAGAAACTGCGCCGTGATCAGCGCAATCGGGATGTCGTAGATATCGATGTTCTGTTTGCGGATCAAGTCCAGAAGAAGGTCCAGCGGCCCGTCGTACACCTGTCCCACGGTCACGGAAAACGGCGACTGCGAAGCCTCTTCCTTCTCGGCATCCTTGGCGGCCGCGCCAGATTTCTTCGCCTCCGGCTCGCGCACCACCGGCCCGGGCTGCAGCACAAAGGGTTCCGGCGTCGCGACGATCTCCTCGTCGGTGTTTACAACAGGCTTGCCCGCAATGCCCTGCGTTTGCGGCGCATCGGCATCGCCGTGTTTTTTGATCTCTTCCGTCATCGTCTGGAAAGCCCCACAGCAGCAAATACCTGCCGCATCGTTACCGCGGCGCGCCCATTCGCGCGAAATGCTCCTTCGTCGAGAATCGCGTTAACCTCGTCCGGGTTTGCCTCGAAGTAGCGCCGCCGCTCCTGGATCGGCGCCAGCTCACGCACCACACCATCTGCCAGCCAGCCTTTGCACTGAATGCACCCAATGCCCGCAGTCGTACAGCCAACCCTCGCCTCGGCCTGCGTCTCGTCCGTCGAGAAGACCTTGTGCAGATCGAACACCGGACACACGTCCGGATTGCCGGGATCGGTCCGCCGCACGCGCGCAGGATCAGTCACCATCGTCTTCAATTTCGCGCGAATATCCGCCTCAGATTCGGAGAGCAGGATCGTGTTCCCATAGCTCTTCGACATCTTGCGCCCGTCGGTTCCCGGCAGCTTCGGGCTCGGCGTCAGCAGCACCTTCGGTTCCGGCAGAATCCCCACATACGTCCGCGGCTCGTCTTCCAGTGCAGCCATCTTCTCCTTGTCGGAGACGGCCTCGGCGACTCTCCGCGCCACCGCCGGAGGTTTCGGCCCGTAGAACACGTTGAACCGTCGCGCCACCTCTCGCGTCAGTTCCACATGCGCCGCCTGATCCTGTCCGACGGGCACAAAGTCCGCCTGGTAGACAAGGATGTCCGCCGATTGCAGCACCGGATACCCGAGAAATCCAATGGTCGCCAGGTCTTTCTCTTTCAATTGCTCCTGTTGATCCTTGTACGTGGGCACTCGCTCCAGCCAACTCAGCGGCGTAATCATCTCGAGCAGCGAGTTCAGCACAAAGTGCGCCTGCACCTCGCTCTGGAGAAAGATCGTGCTGAGTTTCGGGTCAAGCCCGCCCGCCAGGAAGTCCAGCGCAACCTCATTGACGTTGGCGCGCAGCTCGCTGGTATCGGCATAATCCGTGGTCAGCGCGTGATAGTCCGCGATGAAAAAGTAGCAGTCGTACATGGGGCTGCCGTCGGGATTCTTTGCGTTCTGCAAATTCACCCAGTTCTTCAGGGCGCCCATGTAGTTGCCAAGGTGCAGCCGCCCCGTCGGACGCATGCCGCTCAACACGCGCTTGCGCGCCGTAAGTATCGTGTCGTTACTCATTTTTTCTCAGTTTTCTTTCCAGAGAGAAGGGTACAGGATGCGAAGCTTTAGAGCGATACCAACAGGCGATCGAACAGCCGCAGCAGTGGGAAATAAAACGTCCCAAAAATCACACTCCCGCCAAACAGAATGATCAGGAGCAGCCCATATCTCCCAACCTGATCGTAGACTTTTTCGACCCCGTAAGGCAGGAACTGGCGCAGTACATGGCTGCCATCGAGCGGCGGAATCGGAATCAGGTTGAAAACAAACAGGAGTAGGTTGATCGTCACCGCGTAATAAAGCAGCATCGCAACAGGAAACAGCTTGATGCCGGCCGTTTCGACATCGGGATCGTGCTTCGCCATAAGTATGGCGGCACTGACCGCAGGAGCACCACCTGTATGTTTGAACACCACCAGCAGAATCAACGCGCCCGTCGCAATCACAAGATTGCTTGCCGGACCTGCCAGCGAAGTCAGAATGTCGTCCCGCTTGACGTTGCGGAAGTTCCTCAACGTGACGGGGCAAGGCTTCGCCCAGCCAATCAGCCAGCCACCATAGACCAGCCCGATCAGCGGAACCAGCACCGACCCCAGTGGATCCAGGTGCTTTAGCGGATTCAGCGTGACCCGTCCCAGCATGTATGCCGTAGGATCACCGAGCCGCATAGCGACGTAGGCGTGCGAGCTCTCATGCACCGAGAACGCCATCACCAGCACAACCACTTGAAACAGGATGAGTACGAATTCCTGCTGATTCATCCTTCCAGTTTACAGAAGCTGCGAGCCCGGGCAGACTCGCCACTCGTCCCTTACACTCACTAACAACCGCATCGAGGAGAGCCAAGCCAATGACCACCCGAACCCTGAACTTCTACGCCGCCATCGGCCTGCTTTTTCTCGCACCGCTCATCCATGCCCAATCCTACGGTCCGGAGCACCCCGAGTGGACGACCCCCATCGCGCCGTTCCGCATCGCCGGCAACCTCTACTACGTCGGCAGCAAAGATCTCGCTTCCTACCTCATCGTCACGCCGCAGGGCGACATCCTCATCAACTCCAGCTTGAAATCCTCCCCGCCGCTTATCAAGAAAAGCATCGAGCAGCTTGGCTTCCGCCTCAGCGACGTCAAGATCCTGCTCATCAGCCACGCCCACTTCGACCACGACGCAGGCTCGGCTGAGATCAAGCGCCTCACCGGCGCGAAGTACATGGTCATGGACGCCGACGTGCCCACCGTAGAAAGCGGTGGCGCCAAAGATTTCGCCTACCCCAGCGACCATTACCCGCCGGCGAAAGTCGACCGCATCCTGCACGATGGCGACGAGGTCCGCCTGGGCGATGCCGTCCTCACCGCGCACAAGACCGCCGGCCACACTCGCGGCTGCACCACCTGGACCATGCCAGTCCAGCAGGCAGGCCAGACTCGCACCGTGGTCATCGTGGGAAGCTGGAACGTCAACTCCGAATTCCGCCTGGTCGACCACCCCGGCCATCCCGCATCTTACCCGGGAATCGCCGCGGACTATCAGCGCACCTTTGCTGTCCTCAAAGCGCTGCCCTGCGACATCTTCCTCGGAGCGCACGGCCTCTATTTCGACATGCTCGCCAAGCTCGATCGCATCAAAGCCGGTGGTGGCGAGAGCGTATGGATCGACCCTGACGGATACAAAGCTGCCGTCGCCGACCGCGAACAGGCCTTCCTCAAGGAACTTGAGCGCCAGCAGAACTCCGCTAACTAGCTCCTGGCGGCCGGAGGAAACGTTATTCCGGGCTCGATGATCGTGCTCTCCGGGATCACTAGTTCGCCTCCGCTATCATCCAGAACAGCGCCGCGGCGAATTCTGCAATCGTCGCCGATCACAAGGTTATAGCCGTAGATAAACCGCACGTCCGGGTGGATCTTCACGCCCTTGCCGATGCTCTTGAAGATGTGCTGTCCCAGCATGCAGCGAAAGCGGACGCCCAGCCAGAGATTCAACCCCAGCGGAGAGCGGTCGAACATCTGCCAGAACCAGATCAGCGGCTTCCTCGGCGCATACTTCTCCCTGTCCACGCTATCCGAGTACTCCGCTTGCAGCGTTACATTCCGCGCATCGAACGATTCCGCCAGCACGCCCGCCGCCATCTCAGTCGTCAACCCGGCGTTTGCGCGCGCGCCGCGTGGCTGTCCCAGGTAGATCTGGTACAACTCGTCGCGCACCACCTCCGCGCGCCGGTCCGGAGACGGATGCAGCGTGAATTGTTCATTGAGATGAGCGAGCCATCGCCGGTACAGCCCCTCCGCCTCTGGAGTTGGCTTTAATTCACGCGTATTCAAAGTCGCCGGTAAACCCACAATTCACGCTCCTATTCAGTCACAGCCATTCGACGGGACCCATTCAGCGATCGTCACCATCCGTGCCACTCAACAAATCCGCCAGCGTCTTCTTGTGTTTCGGCTTCGCAGCCGCCTTCTGCTTCGGATCGGGAATCACCCGCTCCGGCGGCACCGGCCCCACCCGGCCCCGCGCATTCTCCTTCACCGCCTTCACCACCGAGAACACCTTCTTCTTCGGCCTGCTCATCCACATACCTCGCGATCGGCAAACGCTGCGACGCAGCCACGATTATGCAATACTTTTCTCTGCACGAGTACGTCCAGGAATCTGCGCGCCAACTTGGCGAACGCGGTTCCAGGAGGGACCAGCATGGAAGAACGTGACTTTTTCGACGAAAAGCCCGAGCAGCGCACCCATACCATGACCTGTCCGCACTGCGGCCAGCCCGGCGAATACCAGATCGGCTGGCTGGTCCGGCGTAAAAAATCCCAGCTCCCGCGCGGAGCCGACGATCGTGACCGTGCCCGCTTCGCCAAAGCCCAGAGCTACATGGTCCGCACCGACGACCTCGTTGGCTGCAAGAACATCCGCTGCCGCAAGCGCTTCGACGTCGCCG
>DASWCA010000312.1:0-12720 GCA_036390355.1 Acidobacteriaceae bacterium | reverse complement strand
GCCGTGCGCCGGGCAGTGCTGGTAAGGGCGCTCGGAGTGCGGGCATGAGGGTCGAAAAGCCTCACACCGGTTTGCACCGATCTAACCGATTTTATTTTGTGTGGACGGAAGTGCGATGAAGGAGATGCTGATTTCCGGCGGGCACATCATTGATCCAGCGAGCGGGATCGATGACATGTGGGATGTATTGGTGCGCGATGGGCGCATTGCGGCTGTGGATCTGCCGGGCGCGTTCGCGTCGGTGCAGGTCGAGGAGACGATCGATGCCACGGGATGCGTGGTTGCGCCGGGACTGATCGACATTCATGTGCATCTGCGCGAGCCGGGACAGACGCACAAGGAGACGATTGCGACGGGCACAGCGGCGGCGGCGGCGGGCGGGTTTACGACAGTTGTGGCGATGCCGAATACAGTTCCGGTAAACGATTCTGTGGAGACCTTGCGCTGGATGATTTCGCCGGACCGTCAGCCTGCGATCCGCGTGTTTGCGATGGCTGCGGCGACGATGGGCAGTGCCGGGGAGCAGCAAAGTGACTTTGAAGCGCTGGCCGCGGCCGGATCGGTCGGCTTCACCGATGATGGAAAGCCGATCCTGGATGCCGCGACGATGCGCTCGGCGCTGCTGCGCGCGGCCGCGCTTGGGTTGCCTGTAAGCCAGCACGCGGAGGACCCGCGCTTGTCGCATGGCGCGATCATGAATGCCGGGCCGGTTGCGTTTCGGCTGGGTCTGCGCGGATATCCGAATATTGCCGAGTCGTCGATTGTCGAGCGCGACATTCAACTGGTGCGCGAGATAGTCCGCGCCGGAGGTCCGCGGCCGCATCTGCATGTGCAGCATGTTTCGACGGCAGGCGCGCTCAAGGCGATTCGCGAGGCGAAGGCTGAGGGGCTGCATGTGACGTGCGAAGCTGCGCCGCATCATTTCACGCTGACCGATGAGGCGATCGGCGATTACGACACCAACGCGAAGATGAATCCGCCACTGCGCGCGGAGGCTGATCGGCAGGCCGTGATCGAGGCGCTGCTCGATGGCACGGTGGACTGTATTGCGACCGATCATGCGCCGCATGCGTCGCACGAAAAGGAAGTCGAGTTTGAACGCGCACCGAATGGGATTACCGGTTTGGAGACCGCGCTTGGGCTCGCGCTACGGATACTGCATCGCGGCCATGGCATGCCTGTTGGGCGGGTGATGGCACTGATGAGTTCGCAGCCGGCGGACGTGATGGGGTTGAAGACGCGCGGCGACCTGCGCGTGGGAAGCTGCGCGGATGTGGTGGTCTTCGACGCGGGCGCGGAGTGGAATTTCGCGGCCAGCGCATCACGGTCGAAGTCGAAGAACACGCCGTTCGACGGCGCGGTGATGCTGGGGCGAGTGCGGGCGACGGTGTGCGAAGGACGTGTCGTGTACAGGCCGGAGGTTGGCTGGTTGGTGGCAAGAGTTGAGTTAGTCAAATAGTAAGGTGCAGTGCAAGGAGAGCGCATGACGAGTATCGCCCTTCATCATCTTCTCCATGTTTTGAAGCTGATTGTCATGACCGCACTCATTTTCTGCGTGATACTCAGTGTCGCTTCAGCCCTCTTCCGAGTTAGGACTGAAGCGTTTCTGATGAGCCTTTTTGGGCGTCGGCGACATATAGAGATTACGTCGCCAGAACTGGCAAACCGAATTCGCGCCCGGTACCGATCAGAAACGGACCAGCTTACTGCGAATGGCTTTAGTTTTCTATTTTTCGAGGGCGAAGCATCGTCGCTTGCCAGTGCCCTGCTCATCTTCCCGGCCATTGTGATGCTTCTAATGCTGTCGAAGCGTGAGGTTATATCCATTCAGCACGGCCTCACCTTTGTGACTGCGCGCCCGATCTTCGCCAGTCGAGACAGGACCAGCTATGGCCACCCCAGCGGCCTTGGAATTATCTTCCACACCGGCTTCCATGATGGTTCACGGCTTGTCTCGGCCAATTACGGGGAAGGTTTCAATGACATTGACCCAAGCGGGTCAAAATACATAAGACGACTCCACGCCCGTGCGAATATCCACGACACCTGGACCGCTCATCAGCGCGAGATCCGTCTGCTGCTGGATGAAGGAAGGCGCATCGCAACCGAGCTTACCTTCACGGATTACGTGGCGATCATCAGCTAGGCTGCCTTCGATAGGTCAGGAGGTACGTCATTTCGCAACTCGGATGACAGATCCGTTCGAGTGCTAAACATCGGCCTGTTTATACCCGCGTAATCATGACTTCGGTGGACTTCATCAGGGCGGCGGCGGGCTGGCCCTTGCGCAGCTGCATTTCGCGGACAGCGTCGGCGGTGATGATGGAGGTGATGCGTTGGGCGCGGGGCGGCTCGCCGATTTCGAGGACGACCTTGGCCAGCAGGCCGCTGATCTTGATCTCGACGATGGCGCCGATGAGCTGGTTGCGCCCGCTGACGTTGCGGAAGCGCTCGCGCGAGGTGGTGCTGGGCGGCTTCGGCGGCGCGGGCAGGTAGCGCGCGAGGGCGGCTTGCGGAATGCGGTGATGGCCGCCGGCAGTCTTGATGGTCTTGAGCTTGCCCGCGAGTATCCACTGCTTGATTGTCGGGTAGCTGACGCCGATGGCGGCAGCGGCTTCGCGGGGATTGAGGAGCGTGCCGGGTGATTTCATTCTTGGCCTCCCTGACGAATCGTATAAAAACGTTATATACATTCGCATAAAATTTATCCATGACCAGAGGACATATTTTTCTCTCCTTTGTTGTGGCGGGCATGCTTTCCGGAACGGCCGGGGCACAGGCCGCGGACTCGTTTATTGCGCGGTATCAGGCACGGGTCACGGCGACGCAAAACGAGCAGCCGCATTGGGTGACTCCGCTGGCGACGGTGACGCCGCGGCTGGAGCAGGAGGTGCGCTCGGACTTTGTGCGGCAGACGAATGCGAAGCGCTTCGACACCTGGAACTATGGCAACAGCAAGGGGCTGGAGTTGATTCCCGAACGGCATATCGAGCTGCTGTTCAATGCGCCTCCGTTCTTCAACCACTCGCAGCCTGGAGTGAAGGACGGGTTTGGCGACGTCTCCTTCCTGATGAAGTACCGCATCTTGTCACGCAACGAGGAGCACGGCAACGCGATCCTGACGGCGTTTCTTGGGGCGACGGTTCCGACTGGCAAGGACGCGAATGGAAGCTGCTGTGCTGTAGTCACTCCAACCATCGCGGCTGGCAAGGGGTTCGGGCAACTGGCGCTGACTTCGACGTTGGGCGGGTCGCTTCCCGTGTCGAATGCGAAGGGCCTGGGGCACACGGTGACCTGGAACAACGTCGCGCAGTACCGGCTGGCGAAGGCCGGCGTTGCGCGGCTGTTCTGGCCGGAGGTGGAGTTCAACTCGAGCTTCTTTTCCGGCGGCACGAACGATGGCAAGATCCAGACGTTTGCGACGCCGGGGTTGATCGTCGGACGGATTCCGCTCTCGCACGACGAATCGGGTAAACCGGGCCGGCTGGGGCTGACGTTTGGCGCGGGCGAGCAGATTGCGCTGACGCATTTCCATACGTTCAACCACGGGATTGTGCTGACGGTTCGGGTTCCTTTTTAGGGCTGTGCTCTCTGTGATTGGCTTTTTTGTCGAGGCCAGAAAATAAAGCCGGAGGCGACGGCAAAGTGCCGTTTTGGGTACTGTGCGGCGCTCAGTTTGCTGGCGCTGGCGGCGCGGGCGCGGGGTATGATGGCTGCACTGGCGTGACGGCTCCTGGAAACGTGTGGAAGGACGAAAGACCTTGCTAGACTTTTTCGATTCTCCGTGGTCATCGATCTTTTTCGGTTGCTTCTTCCTCGTTCTGGGATGGTTTCGCGGGCGGCGGCGGCCGCCGGGGAGCCTTTCGGCGGGAACCGGCAGGATCATGTTCGGGATCGTGGGGCTGCTGCTGCTCTGCAATGGGTTTTATCTGATTTGGAAGAGTTGAGGCCGGGTGGGGATGCGAGCGGGTCGGCAGCCTTGCAACATCCGCTGTTCGCGGCCGTCTAACAGCCGATGCGATTCTCTTTGCCGCGCCGGGTAACGCTTGCAGTGGCTGCCCTTGCGGGGCTGCCGATTTCTCTCCTTGCGCAACAGGTCCCTTCTGCGGCTTCGCCGGAATCCGGGAAGCAGGCCGCGGGGACGCTCTCTGTCGACAGCCGCCTGGTGAATATTCCCGTGGTTGTGCGCGACAGTAAGGGCGCGCTGGTGCAGAACCTGACCAAGGCGGATTTCAGCCTGCTGGTGGATGGAAAGGCGCAGACGATTCGCTATTTCGACCTGGATCGCGACCTTCCTCTCACGCTTGGGTTGCTGGTCGATACAAGCGGCAGCGTGCGCAACGAACTCGACGCGGAGCGAACCGCGAGCGAGGCGTTTCTCGACCAGATGCTGACGGGCAAGCAGGATCAGGCGTTCGTGATTCAGTTCGCGCGGACGGTGGAACTGCTGCAGGACACGACGGGCTCAAAGCCCAAGCTGCAGGCGGCGCTGCAGCAGCTTGATACGACTGCGCCGGGTGGGAATGGTGGAGGTGGGGGTGGTACAGGTGGCGGGAATGCGGGCGGGGGCGGTGCGGGCGGGAACGGCGGGAATGACGGCAACGACGCGGGGGATCAGAACTCACGCCGCCGCGCGTGGGGCGGCGGCGGTACGGCGTTGTACGATGCTGTGTTTCTTGCGTCCGATGAGCTGATGTCGAAGCAGAAGGGGCGCAAGGCGCTGGTGGTGCTGACGGATGGCGAGGACCGTGGCTCGAAAGAGAAGCTGACGGACGCGATCGAGAAAGCGCAGCGGTCGGACACGATCGTGTATGCGATCTACTTCAAGGGCGGCGGTGGCGGCGGCGGCGGCCGGCGTGGAGGCATCGGATTTCCGGGTGGTGGCGGGGGCGGTTATCCCGGTGGCGGCGGAGGTGGGGGAAGGCGTGGGGGAGGCCCCGGCGGCCAGCCTGAGCAGCGCGTGGACGGCAAGAAGGTGCTCGAGCGCATGACGAGTGAGACGGGTGGACGGATGTTCGAGGTCAGTAAGAAGCAGACCTTCGCGCAGATCTATGACGAGATCGGCAAGGAGCTGCGCAGCCAATACCGGCTGGGCTATACGCCGGACGCGGAGGGCGCTGCGGAGGGATACCACAAGATCGATCTGGCGTTTACCAGCGCGGACAAGAAGAAGTTCACGATCCAGACGCGGGATGGGTTTTATACGGGCAAGTAGCTGTTCGCGGGAATAGTCAAGGTCAATTTGGAGACGGCTTCTGGGCGTGATCGATAACCATGACGTCAACGGGCGCTTTGATGGACAGCAGCTTCAGGCCGAGTTGCTCCTGAAACGCTTTGTAGAGGTCGGGCGGGGCCTTGAGATTGTCCGTTGGCGTGGGTGAAGGGTTGAAGCCGCCAGTTCGGCGGAATTGGGGGAACTCCGATTCGCCTGGTGTCCAGACGAGGGTGAAGTCGTAGCGGCCGATTAGGCCGGTGTGATCGACGATGGGCTTTTCCGTAACGTTCTTTTGAAACCAGACGGCGAATTCGGAGATCGTCATGTTGGTTACGCTGAGGTCCCCAAGGCGACCTTGCCAGCGAAATCTTTCAGGGTCGTCTGCGGTTGCGATGCTCGGCGTGAGCCTGGGGCCTCCTATTGCAACTTTGATTGCGTAGACAGCGAGCTCTCTTTTCTCGAGATGGAAGGTAAGCTTGAAGCGATCCGCTAACAGTTTCTGGATCATGGCGTACTTCTGCTGCTGGTTGGGGAGACCTTCCACGTCGGGAATGCCCTCGATGTCGTAGAGGGTGGTGGCGAACCAACCGGGCTCTCCGCCGACCTGTTTCGAGTGCAGCCCGTACGCGAGGGCGATGAGGTCTTCAACGTTGTAGTTTTGGGCGCGAAAGATGCGGCCTTCGAAGCTGAAGTTCTTGGCGTGGTCCTCGGGGTTGGCGGGCTTGATGGTGGCGACTTCGAAGGCGGGGTCGGCGTTGGGAGGCATGCGCTTGACGGCATCCTGCGCAGGCAGCCGGGTGGACGACAGAAGAGCTAGCGCGGCGAGGAGAAGGGTGCGTCGAAGGAGCATAGGGTATTTCAGCAGAGCACCCGAGCAGGGCCTGGACAAGTGCTTGAGTTGGTTCCCTTGTGTTACAGGATGCCTGACGTTTTTGCCGTGGTCGTGATGATTTCCAGCGCCTGGTCGATTTGCTCGCGAGTGTGTTCGCTGGTCATGATGGTGCGGATGCGAGCTTTGCCTTCGGGGACGGTGGGGAAGGCGATGCCGGTGGCCATGACTCCAGCGTCGAAGAGGGCGCGGGAGAAGTCCATAGTCGCGCGGCCGTCCCCGAGGATGATGGGCGTGATGGGAGTCTCGCTGGCAGGAGTGGTGCGGCCGCCGATGTCGAAGCCGGCGGAGCCGAGCTGCTGCTTGAAGTAGTTGGTGTTGTCCCACAGACGGGCGATGCGGTCGGGCTCATTTTCGAGGATGTCGAAGGCGGCGATGCAGGTGGCGGCGACTGACGGCGGGTGAGACGTGGAGAAGAGGAACGGGCGCGCGCGGTGGTAGAGGTAGTCGATGAGGTCGCGGCTGCCGCAGACGTAGCCGCCGAGTGCGCCGATGGCCTTCGATAGCGTTCCGACCTGCACATCGACTTTTCCATGGGCGTTGAAATGGTCGATCGAGCCGCGGCCGTTGCGGCCGAGGACTCCCGAAGCGTGGGCATCGTCGACCATCATGATGGCGCCATACTTCTCGGCTAGTTCGGCGAGCGCGCCGACGGGGCCGATATCGCCGTCCATGGAAAAGACGCCGTCGGTGATGAGGAGTTTGTGTCCGGGCTCGTTCTGGACTTCCTTCAGCAGTTCTTCGGCGTGGGCGACGTCTTTGTGGCGGAAGACTTTTATTTTTGCCCGCGACAGGCGGGCGCCGTCGATGATGCTGGCGTGGTTGAGCTCGTCGGAGAGGATGAAGTCGTCCTTGCCCAGGATCGATGACACGGTGCCGGCGTTGGCCGCGAAGCCGGACTGGAAGACGACGCAGGCTTCGACGTTCTTGAAGGCGGCGATCTTCTCTTCCAACTCCATGTGGATGCGCATGGTCCCGGCGATGGTGCGGACGGCTCCGGAGCCGACGCCGTATTTTTGTGTGGCAGCGATGGCGGCTTCGCGGAGTTTGGGATGGTTGCACAGGCCGAGATAGTTGTTGCTGGCGAGGTTGATGACCTCGCGACCGTCGTAGTGGCAGACTGGGGCCTGCTCGTCGTCGAGGATGCGAAGGCGGAAGTGGGTACCGCGGGTGCGGAATTCGTCGAGCTGGGAAGTTAGATGGGCGAGTTGCGGGCGGGTAGCCGCCGGGGTTGCCTGGGAAGTCATGGAAATAATCGTAAACCTTTGCGAATGGGGCCGTCGCAGGTGCAAAATGAGCATCTTATGAGGACAGGTTCAAGGCGTCAGATTCCAGGTTCGAGGTTCCGAGGGGGAGCAGATTCCCTTCGGGAATGACAAATGCGACAAAATAGGAGAAACAGGACAATCGTGAACGTTGAGCGAGGAAAGAGGACGACGATGATGAAGACAAGGGCCAAGTCAGGATGGATTGGGGTTGGCGGAGTTTTCGCGCTGGCCGTAGTGTTGTTGGCGGGCTGCGCTTCGAAACAGGACCAGGCGATCGACCAGGCCAAGAAGCAGGCGGCGGCAACGGGCCAGCCGCAACAGGTGATCACGGTCGCAAAGGATGGCACAACGACTACGACGACGGTGCAGCCGCCGGCTCCTGGGCAGACCGCGCCGGCGATTACGACGACGACGACTCCGGCTTCGTCGGTTCCGCCGGGAACGCCGCCACCCGCTGCCGGGACGTACTATCAGCCGACTGGAAACGCACAGGGCCAGCCACAGCAGGCTGGATCTCAGCAGCCGGTTCCGGGCGGCGCTCCTGTGGTGCGGCCCGCGGATGTGAATATTCCTGCGGGGTCGACGCTGTCGATCCGGATCAATCAGCGGATCAGCGTGAAGACGACGCCTCCGGGGTCGCGGTTCGATGGCGAAGTGGCGGATGCGTGGGTGGATTCGAATGGGCACGTGATCCTGCCCAAGGGCACGCCGGTCGAGGGGATTGTCGACTCGTCGCATAAGCGCGGACACTTCAAGGGCGCTTCGATCCTGCAGCTTCGGCTGACGTCGCTGACGCTGAATGGCAACCGCTATCCGATCAGCACGCACGATGTAACGCGGACCAAGAAGGGCAAAGGGAAGCGGTCGGCAGCGATGATTGGCGGCGGCGCCGGGCTGGGCATGCTGATTGGCGGCGTAGCCAGCGGCGGGACCGGATTGCTGATCGGCGGTCTTGCCGGCGGTGGTGCGGGAACAGCGGCTGCCGGGTTGACCGGGAACGCCGATCTCGATATTCCGGCGGAGTCGATTGTGCGATTCAAGCTGTCGGACGATCTGACGCTGCAGGGATAAGGCAGGTTCGAGGTACCAGGTTCGAGGTTCGAGGGAAAAGGCCCGGCGCGGAGGTCGGGCCTTTTCTAAATAGATCAGCCGAACAGACGTTCGATCAACTCCGGCTTAGTCATCTTCAGATATTGCGCAATATCTCCGAGGATTCCCTGGATTGTTCCGAGCTTGATGGGATTGTGATTTGGGATGGTTATGAGGTGTTCGGTGCCGGTGTATTGGCTGCGCAGACGGATATGACTGCCGGTTTGGCGGACTGTTTCATAGCCGAAGATCCTGAGCGCCCGAACTAGATCGGAGCCACTAAGGTCGCGCGGGACTTTCACGCCGGGATGACCAGATCGCGAACGAGATGCAGCCGGATTACGGCTGGGGTTTGGCCTTCATCGAAGTGGCAACGGACGGCATCGCGCACGGCCGTTTCTAGCTCGGGAATGGTTTCCGCTTCGGTGAAAATAGAGGCGGAGAGCGCGCGCGCCTCGTAGCCGCCCTCGAGGCTTTCAGTCACTTCGAAGATAATCTCACTGGATTTCATTCGTTTTCCTTCGCAGCGAAACAGCTACCAATTCATGCTAACCGACTTAATGTCAGAATCGGTAAAAACCGACGATGGGGTAAGGCAGATTAGAGGTTCGAGAAAAGGCCCAGCGCAGACGGCTGGGCCTTTTCCGTTTTAAGATGCGATGGCGAGTTGTTCTTCAAGAGGCCATGGCGAGTCGTTGTTGTTTGCAAAAGGAGAGTAGGTCGGCGTTGATCTCGTCCTTGAGGGTGGAGCACATGCCGTGGGGAGCGCCCGGATAGATTTTGAATTCGGCCCCTTTCACGATCTTTGAAGAGAGCATTCCAGCGGCGGCGATGGGAACGATCTGGTCGTCGTCGCCGTGGAGGATGAGGGTGGGGATGTCGAACTTCTTCAGGTCCTCGGTGCAGTCGGACTCGGAAAAGGCCTTGATGCAGTAGTAGGCGGCGGGGAATCCGCACATCATGCCCTGCATCCAGAAGGAATCGCGGAGGCCTTGCGAGACCTTGTTGCCAGGGCGGTTGGCACCGTAGAACGGACCGCTGAGTTCCTTGAAGAACTGGGAACGGTCGGCCTGGACGCTGGCGCGCAGGCCGTCGAAGACTTCCATGGGCAGGCCGGCGGGATTGGCGGGGGTCTTGAGCATGAGCGGCGGGATCGCACCGATGAGGACCGCCTTGGCGATGCGTTTGGTTCCGTGGCGGCCGATGTAGCGGGCGACCTCGCCGCCGCCGGTCGAGTGGCCGACGTGGATTGCATTGGTCAAATTGAGGGCTTCGACGAGTTCGGCGAGATCGTCGGCGTAAGTGTCGAGATCGTTGCCGTGCCAGGGCTGGCTGGAGCGGCCATGGCCGCGGCGGTCGTGCGCGATGCAGCGGTATCCGTGGTTAGCGAGGAAGTTCATCTGGTCTTCGAAGGCGTCGGCTGAGAGGGGCCAGCCGTGGCTGAAGACGATGGGTTGGCCGGCGCCCCAGTCGTTGTAATAGAGACGGGTGCCGTCTTTGGTTGTGAAAAGGCCCATGGTGGTTCCTCCTTCAGGGTGGGGAATTTGAGACGATTTTGCCAGAGTACGGCCAACCGAAGATGAATGGCGGTGGAAGAACTGCCCGGGCTTTGATGTGGTGGAATTCTCTTGAAGTGGGATGCAACAGTGGGAGCTATTGCGCTTCGAGGTGGCGGGCGACGAGGTCGCAGGCCTGCTGCGCGATGTCTTCGTCGCTGCCGAACGCCGGGATCCAGTGGATTGCGGAGTCCTTGCGGAACCACGTGAGCTGGCGTTTGGCGTAGTTGCGATGGCCTTGCTGGGCGTCTTTGACGGCTTCATCGCGGGTCATCTCGTTGCGCAGGACCGCGACGGCCTGCGCGTATCCGAGCGAGGTGAGCGGGCGGCAGTCGAAGCCGTAGCGTTCGACGAGCCGGGTGGTCTCTTCGACCAGGCCGCGCTCGAACATCTCGGCGGCGCGTTGGTTGATGCGGGCGTAGAGCGCGGCGCGCGGCGGATTGAGCCCAAGGCGCAGAACGCGGAATCCGGTCAGCGGTTCGCGGCCCTCCTCCCATTGTTGCGTGATGGGCCGGCGCGCGCTGAGCGTGACCTCGATGGCGCGGATGACTTTGGGCGCATCGTTGGCGTGGATGAGGCGTGCGGCGGCGGGGTCGAGGCGGGTGAGAATGCGGTGGAGGTGCGCCGGACCTTTTTCTTCCGCGCGCTGCCGGAGTTTTTTGCGGAGAGGCTCGTGGCGTTGCGGCGCAGGGAAGAGGCCGTCGAGAAGGGCACGCAGGTAGAGGCCCGTTCCCCCACAGACGATGGGCAGGCGTTGCCGCTCGGAGATGCCGCGGATGGCTTCGCGTGCGAGGCGGCTGTACTCGCCTGCGGTGCAAGGCTGGTCGGGTGTGAGGATGTCGATGAGGTGGTGCGGAATGCGGGCGCGCTCGTCGAACGTGGGCTTGGCGGTGCCGATCTCCATTCCGCGGTAGACGGCGACTGAGTCGCAACTGACGATCTCGCCGGCGAATCGCTCGGCGAGTGCGAGGGCGAGGGAGGTCTTGCCGCTGGCGGTTGGGCCGCAGACGACGATGAGTGCAGGGTCCGGCTGCAAGAGGCTTACCAAAGCCGCCACCAGCCGCGTGTGAAGACATTGTGGACTCCGGCGCGGAAGATGGCGAAGACAATTGCAGCGACAGCGAGGATGAGGAGGCCGCGGACCTGGCGGCGGCGCTCGAGCTGTTCGGGTGTTTTGCTATCGAGATTGCTGCGTGTCTGCAAATAACCATCCGCGCTGAACAGCATGGAAAGCCAAGAACTTGGCCTTCTTCTCTGCCGCCTTCTTGGGGGCGCCGGAGAAATCGATGAAGCAGTGTTCCGGATATGGTTTGGCGTCCGCAATTACCGGGAGTTCCTGCTCTGAACACTCAGCATAAGTGACAGCCAGAACGCCAACCGACGCGAAGCCGAGAGTGCCGGTGAAGCGCTCCCAAGAGGCTCTGGCATCGATCTTGCTGCCGTCGTCAACGGATAGCCTATTGCCATCCTTGGGAGTCGGACGAAAAGCTTGCGATGTTGGCCTGCCGTTTTGCACGAAACTTGGATGGATCTGGCGAAGGAGGAGCGTCTCAGGATGCAATCGAACGAGCCCCGGCAGTCTGCTTTTGAAGCTGCTTCAACGCACTATTCAGTTGGGTCCAACCATCTGGAACCGATAGGTCAAGTGTTCTCTCATCGCAGAAATTATTCTTGAGATTCAGAGCCTGATATTCGCTTTGGAACGTGGCCAGGTCAATTTCGAGGGTGACCGCCCAATCATTCACGGTCCATTCGGCCTGAACTCCTCCCCCGGGTGTGGGGTAGAGGAAAGGCAGCGGCAAATCGGCGTCGAACGACGCATCGAACGATTTGCCCAACCGAAGCAGCCCTTTTTTGGATAGGGCATGTCCCTCACCGTTCAACCAACCCTCTTGAAGTCTTGCGAGTTCTTTCAAGCGCGACCCTACGTCGAGCGAGTCGATTGGACGTTGACTGCCGAGTGTAGGCTTCGGATATTCCTGTTTCACGAAATACCCCATCCGCAAAAAACACCACAGTTGCGTGGATACAACTATATAGAAAGTTGCAGGTTGTTGGACTCGTAGTTTTTTCAACTGAGAACTGAGAACCGACAACTGCCTACTGCTGGATCGGCGTGTTGTAGAAGAAGCCGACGCGCAGCTCGAGTTTCGGGCCGTGATACTCGCGGGGGAGCGGCGGGAACTGGCCTTCGCTGGTTATGGCGTACCACGCGGCCTTGTCGAGCGCGACATCGCCGGACGTGGTTTCGAGTTTGATGTCGCCGATCTCGCCGTCGGGCAGGATGATGAAGCGGATGCCGACGATGCCTCGCTTCAGCAGCGGCGGCTCGACTTCCTGTGGGATGAGCGGATTCCAGTTGCGCTGGATGTCATTGTGCAGGCGGCGCATGTAGGCGCTGAAGTCGACGCCCTGCGTATCGGAAAGGATTTCGGCTCCTGCCTGCAGCGGACCTGCGCTGCCGGGAGCGTTGACGTCGGCGCCGCTGCGGCCGAGTCCTCCGCGGATCGCGTCCTGGATGGCGCTGTGGGCGCTCTGGTTATTTTGCGCGATGCTGGGACGCGGCGCGGCGGGCAGCGGCGACTCGGGCGCCTGCGGGAATTTTGGCGTGTTCTGTTGCGGCAGCGCGGGCGTCGGAATCGGCGGCGCTGTGGTGTGGGCCTGCTCCTGCGGCGGCGGCGCGGGTTGCGGCGCCGGCGGCTG
>DASWCA010000311.1:0-5174 GCA_036390355.1 Acidobacteriaceae bacterium | reverse complement strand
TTCGTTTGCTGCGAAGAAGGAACCCGGATGTCGGCCTTCGAGAAGATGGTTACAACATCGCCGGCGAGCAGTTCCAAGTTCTGCGATGGGTCTTTGTCGAGCACGGCTTTGCCCAGATTGAACGGCAGCAGCGAGGTGGTCAGGTCGGTCGCGCTCTGTCTTTCGATGACGGCATATTCCCAGTCGATTTCCGGCGCGCTCAGGACGACGTCGTTTTTCGCCGCAAAGTTATTAGCACCGCCGGTGAGCGTGGCCCCGAGAGAGTTTCCGCCGTTACTCGTGGTCCCTGCCGTTCCACGCGCCACCGCAGCATCGCCGGCTGGTGCGGATACCAGCCCTAGAGCGCCCTGTGTGCGTGCGCCGTTGTAGTCCGAGTCGGCTGTTCTGTTGGTGTTGTTGGTAGAGCTGTTGGGGTTGGGGTTGGTGTAGGTGTAGGTGGAGTCGGGCGGGCGAGCGGGAGTGAACGAGCCAGGCGCGGGATTGCCGTAGTTCGAATCCGGGAGAGGACCGCTGAATTCGGGCTTGGTCTGTCCCAGTTGATTTAATCCCTGGTAATAGCTTCGGGTGATCAACGCCTCGCGGTTGGGAATCACGTCGGAGACGTGCATGCCTTGACGCCAGACGTAACGTCCGGGGTTGGCGACATTTCCGCGCAGGGTAACCGCATCCTGGAACCGGTTGACGATGGAGTCGATGTTGACGATGTCGCCGTCCTGGACCGGGGTGGAATCGCCGCTTGCGAGATCGACCTCCGCCATGCTCCGCCCGTTGTGGTTGTAGATTCTCTCAACGCGAAGTCGCGAGTCGGCCGCTACATTCGTCAGTCCGCCGGACAGAGCGATCACCTGATTGAAGGTCTTCTCGCCGCGGAGTTCGTAGATGCCCGGGTTGGAGACGCTACCCAGGACCGCAACCTGAGGGCCCACATCGGGGATGAAGATGACATCGCCAGGCTCCAGGCGAACGTCTTTGGACTTGTCTCCGCGCAGTAGCAGGTCGTAGAGGTCGAAATGGGTGATAGTCTCGCTGCCGCGCTTGACCTGAATGTCGCGCAAGCTGCCATTGGGAAGGGGTCCACCCGAGGCGAACAGGGCATTGAGCAGCGTGCTGAGCGATCCGATGGTGTAGCTGCCGGGCTGACGGGCCTGGCCGACGACGAAGACCTGGATGGAGCGCAACTGACCGAGGTTTATATTGAGATCGAAGTTGCGATAGACACGTCCAAGCTGCGACTTCAGAAAGTCGCTCAATTGAGAAAACTGCAAGCCAGCCACGTGGATGGCGCCGACTTCCGGCAATGAGATGGAGCCTGTGCGGTCCACGACAAAAGTACCGCGCTGGTTTACCTGTCCCCAGATCTGGAGCCGCAGCTCATCTCCCGGACCAATCACGTAGTTCGGCGTGACCGGGATATTGTCGACGGGCGCGAAGGTCGACGGTGTCGAGTTGAAGATGCCGGCTCCGAAGATCGGCATGATCCGGCCTGCACTTACCGCAACGACGCGCTGGAACTCCGTTGGGGGCGCCGGGGCAAGCGGTGGCGGCGCGAGTCGAGTTTGCGTCCGGTCCTGGACGCGCGGGGAGGAGATGTCGATTTCGCTCTGTCCGACGATAGGAACGGTCGACGGATTTTGCGGGAAGTTGTACGGATTCGTCGTTGGATAGGTGCTGGGGGACTGGGACGTTGGGGATTGTGTATTGGGATAGCCAGATGTCGTATTGGGATAGCCGGTTTGCGGGTTGGGGTAGTTGGAAGGGGTGGATTGCGCCTTCGCGGTTCCAGCGATCAGGAGAATCAGGGAGAACGCCCAAAGCGTTTGTTGATAGAGCCGATTGTGTATGCGGGATGAATTATTGCGAAAGAAATCCACGAAGTCGAGATCCTGTCCTGAAACCTGCTGAAGCGATAGGCTATGCAGCGAAAGCCTGCCACAACAGTTTACCCGAGTCCAGGGTCACGAGTTCTTCGATCGCTGAGCCACACCCGGTGCGGCACCAGCAATCTACTTGTGCGAGGAGGCGCCGTTGTGGACCCTGCTGGAGGATGCCTTCTTGTGAATGCGCTTGAGCATCTGGGCCAGGGTGGTTTCATTCATGGCCAGGAGCCCCTCCGCGCGAACTCGCTTCAAGAGGCCGGCGATGGTTGGGTCGTCGAGGACGAGCCAGTCATCTTCGGTTGCGACATAGACGTCGCCGAGTCCGATCTGCTTGGCCGGGACCTTGAGCTTGGCTCCGCCGTGGGGCCCTTTGCGCTGCTCGATCAGGCCTTTTTTGTGCAAGAGCAGGAAACACCGGCGAACCATTACTGCGCTCTCTGTGAGCTCTTCTGCAATTTCCGCTGAGGTGTGCATGGTGCCAGGTTCTGAAGCTAACACCGTCAAGATTTTGAGACTTAGTGCGAAACGACCGCTTTGTGCCATGCAGAGCAAACTAACACACAGAAGGTAAGCCCGACTACCACCAAATCATTGAAATCTGTAGGGGTGAAATCCGGCTGGCGGGCATGGTTTGCCGCGACGCCAATTCCCAAAATGCTATAGCCTTTTGAAGTGAATATTCTGTTTGTTGGGGACGTGTTTGGGCACGCGGGGCGGCGCATTGTTCGGGAACACCTTCCGCATGTGATGGAGACCAATGCGGTCGATCTGCTGGTGATCAACGGCGAGAACGCTGCGGGCGGGTTCGGCATCACGCCTTCGATCGCGGAGGAGCTGTTCGATCTCGGCGCCCATGTGATTACGACGGGCAACCATATCTGGGACAAGAAGGAAATCTTCGAGTACATGACTGTGCCGGAGGAGTCGCATGGCCGGGGCCGCCGGGTGCTGCGGCCGGCGAACTATGCGGTGGGAACACCAGGTTTCGGGGTCTATGAGGGCGAGCTGCCGGCCGGGCAGACCTATGCGGTGATCAATCTTCAGGGACGCGTGTTCATGTCGAGCTGCGACGATCCGTTTCGCAAGGCGGATAGTCTGCTGGCGAAGATCGACGCCAAAGTGACCCTGCTGGATTTTCATGGCGAAGCGACGTCGGAGAAGATGGCGCTGGGCTGGTATCTGGATGGGCGCGTGACGGCGGTGCTGGGGACGCATACGCACGTTCCCACCGCGGATGAACGCCTGTTGCACCGGGGTACGGCTTACCAGACGGATGTGGGGATGAGCGGTCCGTTCGACTCGGTAATCGGGGTGGAGCAGGAGATGGTGGTGCAGCGGTTTCTTACCGGGATGCCGGGGAAGTTCGAGGCGGCGAAGGGGAATCCGAAGATGTGCGCGACGCTGATCGAGTGCGATGGATCGACGGGGCGGGCGACGGGCATTCGGCGGTTTTTGCTGGGGGAGTAAAGGCCAAAGACGACCGCGGATTTGCGCGGGTTGATACGGATCAGAGCGGGTATGATTCGTGCATGAAAAAGTGCAGGTTTTTTCGGCGCGTATGTTTAGGCGGACTTGCGGCTGCGGCGTTGATTGGTGTTGTGAGCGTTGCGCAAGGCCCGGTGCGAACTGCGACGCAAGCGGGTGCGGTGCAGATGCCGCAGCTGGTTGAGAAGGATGGGCGATGGGCGCTGATGGTGGATGGCGCGCCGTACCTGATGCTCGGCGTGCAGGTGAATAATTCGAGCGCGTGGCCGGGGGTGTTGCCGCAGGTGTGGCCGTCGGTGGATCAGCTGCACGCGAATACGGTGGAGGCTCCCGTGTACTGGGAGCAGATGGAGCCGGTGAAGGGCAAGTTTGACTTCTCCGTCGTCGATGCGCTGCTGGTGGGTGCGCGCGAGCATAAGGTGCGCCTGGTACTGCTGTGGTTCGGCACGTGGAAGAACGGCTCGCCGCATTATGTGCCGGAGTGGGTGAAAAGAGACAACGCGACCTATCCGCGGGTGGTGGGGCCGAAGGGTGAAGTGCGGGACACGGTGTCGCCGTTCGGTGTGGCGACGACGGCGGCGGATGTGGCGGCATTTCGCGCTCTGATGCGCCACTTGAAGGCTGGCGATCCGCGGCACACGGTGATCATGGTGCAGGTGGAGAACGAGATTAACGCCTATGGCAGCGCGCGGGATTATGCGCCTGAAGCGGTCAAGGCGTTCGAGGGGCAGCTGCCGGCGGAGTTTGCGACGGCGATGCACGTGAAGGCGGGAACGTGGACGGAGGCCCTTGGCGCGGAGGCGGAAAATACGTTTCAGACGTGGTCGATTGCGCGTTATGTGGAGCAGGTGGCGAAGGCGGGGAAGGCCGAGTATGGGTTGCCGCTCTATCTGAATCACTCGCTGAGCGATCCACTGCAAACGCCCGCGGCTGGGCGGTTAGCCTGGGATGCGAAGACGAGCCATGTGCTGGATATCTGGAAGGTGACAGCGCCTTCGCTGGATCTCGTTGCGCCGGATATTTATATGAGTCAGTACGCGCAGTATGTGAAGGTGCTGGACGGGTACGGACGCAAGGACAATGCGATGTTTGTGCCGGAGACGGGGAATGCGGTGCCCTTCGCCCGGTACTTCTTCGCGGCGCTGGGGCGTGGCGCGATCGGCTGGTCCCCCTTTGGTCTGGATTTGACAGGGTATGCGAACGCTCCGCTGGGCGCGCCGGTGGTGGATGAGAAGCTGATCGACCTATTTGCGCACGACTTCGAATTGATTGGTCCGATGCAGCGGGAGATTGCGCGACTGAACTTCGAGGGCAAGGTGAAAGGTGTGTCGGAGGACCCCGCGGTGCACTCGCAGACACTGGAGTTTGGGCCGTGGACGGCGACCGTGGCCTACGGGCTGCGGATGTTTGGCCGGGCCGCGAGTCCGCCGGGAAATGCGGAGTCTGTGGGGCGCGCGCTGGTGGCGCAGCTTGGGCCGGATCAGTTCCTGGTGACGGGTGTTTCGACGCGAGTGGATTTCAGGCCCACAGATGCAGCAAGCGGGAAACATCGTGAGTTTGTCCGCGTGGAGGAGGGGAAATATGTCGATGGCAAGTGGAAGTTCCTGCGCATATGGAATGGCGACCAGACGGATTACGGGCTGAACTTTACGGCGCAGCCGCAGGTGCTGCGGGTGACGTTGATGAGTTACTGAACCAGGTTCGAGGTACTAGGTTCGAGGTTCGAGGTGCGGTGCGAGGTTCCAGGTGCGTTTTAGGAGAGGTATGAATCGTCGTGAGTTTTTGCAGAGTACGGCTGCTACGGCTGTGGCC